>CAZLGC010000006.1:12648-42624 GCA_964559275.1 uncultured Candidatus Saccharibacteria bacterium | reverse complement strand
GGTCTGCCTCCCGAATCAGCAGGCGGGTTTGTCAAAGCTTTTTTGGAAAGTTTGTTAATCGGAACCTTGGTGGAAAATTTGTATTCCTTAGCAGCCGCATCCAATATTCGGCTGTACCAAGTCTGACGAGAATTACTGCGCGACCAGGGCCGAATAGCCCCTTCGGAGATGCTCAGTTTTTTGTTGGGAATTACTAAATCAGGATCAACTTCAAGTTTGGTGCCAAGACCCGTGCATTCCGGACAGGCTCCGTGAGGACTGTTGAACGAAAACATACGCGGTTGCACCTCGGGCAAATTGACGCCGCATTCAATGCAGGCGAAGCGTTCGCTGAAGAGCTTGTCTTGCTCCAGATCTGGCAGGCTGACGACCATGATTCCGTTTCCCAAGTCCAGAGCCGTTTCTACCGAATCAACGACCCGGGTTCGTTCCGGATGTTCATCCTTGTTTTTGGGCTTGGCGGAAATCACCAAACGGTCAACGACAACTTCAATCGTATGTCTCTTTTGTTTGTCTAGGCTTTTCTGCAAAGCCTCGGCAATGTCCATTATCGTGCCGTTCAGCCGCACCCGCACGTAGCCGGCTCGCTGCACTTCCTCCAGGATGTCTTTGTGTTCACCTTTTCGATCCCTTACCATCGGTGCCAGGATAATGGCCTTCGTATCCGGCGGCAGTGACAGAATTTTATCGGCAATTTGTCCCGGGCTCTGGGCCGACACCGGCTTGCCGCACTTAGGGCAATGGGGCGTACCGACCCGAGCAAACAAAAGACGGAGATAATCGTAGATCTCGGTAATTGTACCAACGGTGGAGCGTGGATTACGCGAAGTGCTTTTTTGATCTATAGAAATAGCCGGCGAGAGACCTTCAATTTGGTCCACGTCCGGCTTGTCCATTAGCCCCAAAAACTGGCGGGCATAAGCGGAAAGAGATTCCACATAACGCCGCTGGCCCTCAGCATAAATTGTATCAAAAGCGAGAGATGATTTCCCCGAGCCAGAAATACCCGTGATGACCACGAATTTATTGCGCGGGATGTCAACATCAATATTTTTCAGATTGTTGACCCGGGCGCCTTTGATTTTGATATTTTTGCTATCCATAGCCCTTTTTACGGTTCAGGGGCAAATCAATTTCTCAGTTTACACTACTTTTTGGATAGTGGCAAGGGTAAAAAGGAAAGATTTCATTAAAATACTTAACCTGAATCAGGTTTTTTGATATTTCTCCGCTGCTTGCTATACTAAGAAGCAATGAAAGCACTAAAAATTGCTGTTATTTTAGTACTGATAGCCGGATTTATAGCTGGTAATTTTGGGATAAGCGAGGCTGCCAACATCATTGAAGAAAAAAAGAAAGAGATCCGGAAACTGGAAAGAGAGATTTCTAATCAACAAAAAGAGATCAAGGAACGCCAGACCAAGGAATTCAATTTCAATGAGCATATACACGTCCTGGAAGTGAAACTGGACCGCAATATCAACGAGCAAAAAGAAGTTACCGAAAAAATTGATCTGGCCAAGCTAGAAATTGGTGCTACTGAATCCCAAATTGATGAAACGGAATTAGAACTTGAACACCAACAGAAAATTTTGGGGAGTTATCTACGCGATTTGAGCCGATATGACCAGGCCAACAAAATGTTGCTCCTATTTAACACCAGCAACATTTCGGATTTTTACAACCAGGTCAACTATACCGAAAATATCAGTGCCAAGTCTCTTGATTTAGTGAACAACATCTCGGAACAAAAAACTGAGCTGGAAACTAACCGCGAGGTGCTGGTAAATTACCGGCTGGAGCATGAAACCCTGCTGGCCGGACTGAAGCTTTACGAAGATGAGGTGGCCCGAGCCCAGAGCGAGCTGGAAATAATGCGCCAACAGAATGCCGAAGAGGTCAAGAGCCTTGAGGATGCCGTAGTCCACACCGACGAAATTCGCCAGCAGCGCGAACAAGAATTGTTTGCATTGACGAGGGAAGGTCAGTCGATTCAATTTCAGGAAGCGGTCAAGCACGCCCGTTTCGCTTCCGCCAACACCGGTGTCCGCCCGGAACTGATTATGTCTATCGTCAAACAGGAAACTGATTTTGGAAATAATGTCGGCAACGGCACGTATAAAAATGATATGAAACAGGACCAGTGGGAAACTTTTGTCCAGATTTGCACCGAACTGGGTCGTTCTCCCGAGACCACTCCGGTGTCAGCCCGACCCAAAAGCTATTCCGGCTGGGGCGGAGCGATGGGCATCGCCCAGTTTCTGCCCACAACCTGGCTGACTGTGAAAGACGACACGGCCGTCATTACCGGGAACAAACCGCCCGATCCCTGGGACCCGCGGGATGCTTTCGTGGCTGTCGGCGTGAAGCTTCGAAACATGGGCGCTACCGACGGCAACCGCGACAAGGAATGGGAAGCAGCCGGCCGCTACTTTGCCGGCGGCAATTATAAGAAATTTCCGTGGTATGCGGACAATGTCCTAAAGCGAGCCGATAAGTACAAAGATATGTTAGAGCAAGTATCTGACTAAACTCCTAAATGTCTTCACGTCTATACAAAAACCTTCCTCTATCTCCCGGCGTTTACATCATGAAAGATGCCGCCGGGCGGATTTTATATGTCGGTAAAGCCAAGCAGCTGCGCAAACGCGTCGCCAGCTATTTCCGCAAAAACAAAAGTCTGACCGCCGACAAGCGCCTGATGGTGCCGCTGGTCAAAGAGATTGATCATATTGTTACTGACACCGAGCTGGAAGCGCTGCTGCTGGAAACCAATCTGATTAAAAAACACCGCCCCAAATACAACATTCGTCTCAAGGATGACAAAAATTATCAATACATAAAAATTGATTACTCCTGGGATTTTCCGAAGATCTATACCGTGCACCGAATTGAGGATACGAGCCGAAATGCCCAGTATTTCGGGCCATTCACTGACGGCTGGGCAGTCAAACAATCGGTGGGACTGATGCGCAAGCTTTTTCGCTACCGAACCTGCAACCGGGAGATCCCTTACGATCTGACCAAGCTATATTCACGCCCCTGCCTCAATCACCATATCAATCTATGCCTCGGTCCTTGCATCGGCGCCACCGACAAAACCGAGTATGACAATACGATCCATAAATGTGTTCAATTTTTACAGGGAAAACAAGATAATATTATCAAAGAGTTGCGAGCTGAAATGAAAAAGGAGTCTATCCGGAAGAATTTTGAGAAAGCCGCCCGGCTGCGCGACCAGATCAATGATCTGGAGCAGCTGTCCGCCCGGCAGAAAATGATTTCAGCCAAAGACGAAAACCTCGACATCGTTTCCTTTTTCAAAAAGAACCTGATAGCCGCTTTCAATGTTTTCTTGATTCGGCAGGGTAAACTAATCGGCAAGGAAAACTTCCGGGTCGAATTCTCTTCGGATGACAAGGACGCTGATATCATGAGTTCATTTTTGGAATTGTATTACGCTACCACCAAGAACCGGCCACAGCAAATCTATTTACAAACAGATATCAGCCAGCACAAATTCACTAAGCAGCTCTTGAATGAACTGCTGGGCAAAAAGCGCGGCGTAGTTGTTCCGCAGCGCGGCAAGTTCAAAAAACTGATCGCACTGGGTCGCCAAAATGCCCACGAGTACTGGGACAAGCAGCGCGCGCTTGCGGAAATAGAGCCGGAGAAAGCAGTGGCGAAGCTGCAAAAAATCCTGGGATTGACCAAACCGCCACGGCGCATAGAAGCTTATGACATTTCTAACTTGCAGGGCACCAGCGCCACCGGTTCCATGGTGGTGTTCGGCGCCGGGCGATCCCAGAAAAGCGAATATCGTAAATTCAAAATTAGAACCAAGTCCACCCCGGATGATGTGGCTATGATTCGCGAAGTCCTGACCAGGCGCTTTGCCGACCGCAACCACGAATGGCCCCGACCGGACCTGATCCTGATTGACGGCGGCAAGCCACAGCTGAACGCCGCCCAGCGCAGCCTGGCGGCCAGACGCCAGGATATCCCGATAATAAGCCTGGCTAAACGGAAAGAGGAGATTTTCGTGCCAGGGCGCAATAAGTCTTTGCAGCTTGACAAAGATGATCCAGCGCTGCACCTGCTCCAACAATTGCGCGACGAAGCGCACCGGTTTGCGATAACCTATCATTCCAAAGTTTACAAGAATAAGACAGTCACCTCCAAGCTGGACCAAGTAACCGGCATCGGACCGGCTACGCGGAAAAAGTTGCTCCTAAAATTTGGGTCCGTCGCCGGGATCAAAAAAGCTGCCCGAAAGGAACTGGAGAAAGTCGTCGGACCCAAGAAAACAGATAATCTCCTTGAACAATTGTAATTTTTTTATGGCGAACCATCTTCCCAAAAAAACAAAGGCAAAAATAAAACGCCGTGATAAGAAACGACGTAAGAAAATGAATGTCTCCGGTCAAAGCGTTGTCGGCCTGAAGAAACTGATAGAAAAGAAGTCGAAAAAACATTAGATCATAAGTCTTCATTGCAGAAGAACGGCAGACTATAATTTTACGTTTTGAATTTTGCGCTTTGCGTTCAAAAGGAAAAACCGGGTTCCGCGACATGTTGTTTCGCAGCGAGTGCTGCTGGCAGACATATTGCTTCCCCCGGGGGCGACGAATCCGGTGTTGGCTTTTCGACTCTTCCTCGTTGTCCTTCCATACCATCCCCGCATAGGGTGGTTAACCTAACAACACAAAGTTCTGTCCTAACCGACGGGACTTGGCACACCGGATTATTGCCTAGCCTGGCCAGCTCGCTCCTGCACTGGCCGACGTGTGTCCTGGTCGGATTAGTTGAACCTGGTTGCGGTCAACCTGGATGGTAGGCATATACTATAGAAATCAATATCAGCAGTCAAGGCTTGTATCCACAAACCTTGATTTTTTACGGAAAAAACGCTATAATGAAAGAGAAGTAAGATATTTTTATGAGAAAATTCAGCCCCGAGGCCAACGCCTTCTTTGAACACAGTCTGAAGAAACAAGAAGCCGCCAAGCCTCCAAAATCTGAAAAAGCTGAAACAGAGACAGACTTCCCGCCTGTCCCCGATATTGATATGGAGGAACCGGAAGCCAGAGAAGCAATCGAAGACATTGCTGAAGCTGTGCAAACCGAAGCCAAGCAAGCAGGTGAAACAATCCCCGAACTGGCGGACGATTTGTCGGCAGACAAGAAAAAAAGGGCTTCGCTTTTACAAAAACTTTCCAAATCCCGCAAGAAAGTGGTTGCAGCTTTGGGATTAGGATTCATACTTGGTGTCCTGGCCGGCGGTCCTACTGCCGAGGCCGGGAGCGATTACCGGCAAAAGGGTCACCAGCAACGGGAAAGTAAAACGGTCTATCCTCTCCAAGAGCTTTTTCGGTTAGCCTCCCCGGAACTGAGCCGGGTAAGACGAGCGGCCAAAGAGATTATGCTCGGTTCCCCGGTGCGCAATTCTGACGGTTCAATTAGGCAAGAGCGAGGAGATATCGTCCGAAATAGAGACGGGGTTAACTATGAACTAGGGAGACATATGCGCGGACGCTGGAGCCGGGAAAAAACTTACGGCCCACCCATAGACCAATTTGAAATTAGTGACAGCGTGGAGCTTTTCAAAGACTGGTCTATCCAGGAACGATCTGTACAATTACCAAACGGTAAGACATTTGATTATTACGGCCCCTGGCCTGACAGCGAATGCCCCCCGGCAGTTTTTCTCATGTACACCAGCGGCAAGCTGGACAGCTTCACCAAAGGCAAATTTCCGGGGCCGACCATAAGGGCCTGGCGTCCGGGACAAACCATCCCCCCGTCCCGAATGACTGACCGCTTCTACCGAGTCCGGGAACTAAATTCAATGTTCTCCAAGGGATATACTTCCAGCCAACGCAGCCAAATAAATATTGAGACTCCTTCCTTCTGGCTGATGTGGGAAATGTACCGCCAGGATCCGAACCAACGCCGGGCCATGGAACAATCCGGTGTCGCCCGTAGTATTGAAAAATACCACGATGTCACCTGGGAAGGCAGCTGGGAAGAATTGGTCCAAGCGGAAAGAGCCGAGGAGCAGGCGAGAAAAGATCGTAAGAAAATGGCCGCCCGCAAAGCTAAGGAAAAGAGGAAGGCTGCCCGGCAGGCCCGCCGGACCCAGCGCCAAAATGACAAACGCAAGGCCCGCAACCGAACCGGGGTTCATTAGATACAAAAGGTAATATTTCTTTGTTGACATATAGGACTTGGCGTGATAGTATCATTACTGCTAATAGCGCTTGTTCCTATGTTTTTTTTACAACTGGTATTTCGCCTAATCATAAACATATTCGCGCTGTGGCTAGCAGCGCAGTTTGTGAGCGGCATCGATTACCACAATAACTGGCGCGTATTAGTAGTAGCCGGCGTGATTCTGGGCTTGCTAAATATGTTCATCAAGCCCATCCTCAAGATCATCACCGCTCCCTGCCTCTGGCTGCTATTGGGATTACTGTTTCCTCTGATCATAAATTTTCTAATCCTGTACCTGGCCGCTTGGCTGGTCCCCAGTTTCCAGATCAACGGCATTCTAGCCGGAATTCTGGGAACAGCTATAATCAGTGTGTTAAACTTCATACTTTCCTTAATCTTTATTCGTCGTCGTTAGCAATTTACATTTTGCGCTTTAAATTTTACGTTCTATTATGCCTCTATTCGCAATTATCTCCATCGTTCTAGCTGTTGTTCTGACTATTTTAGTACTGATTCAAAATCGCGGTGCTGGCTTGTCCGGTGTTTTCGGCGGGGACAGTGCTGTCTTCACTCAAAAACGTGGCTCAGAAAAAGTTCTCCATATAGTCACCATTATCGTGGCCGTCGCTTTCTTAGCCTCGGCGCTATTGAATCTAGTTTTCGCCTAATCAGGTGACTTCGAATTATGAGTAATTCTAAAATTAGCTTCAGAAAAATTCCGCGCGTTCTTTCCAAAATGGAAAAGCGCTTGATTATTTTCCTAACCATCGTCGCCATTGTGGCGGCCGGTTTTTGGCTGTACCAGCATTATATAAATTCCACTGTTGAAGTTCCGAAAGTCGGTGGCAGTTACGTGGAAGGTGTCTTGGGACAACCGAAATTCATCAATCCGATCATCGCCCAGTCCGGAACTGTCGATATGGACCTAGTGACGTTAATCTATTCGCCTCTTTTCCATTACAACTTACAGAACGAACTGGTCAATGACCTGGCGGAATCATACGAGATTTCCGAGGATGGCCTGACTGTGACGGTGACTCTGCGCAAGGGAATTACCTGGCAGGACGGCGAACCTTTCAAGGCGGACGATGTCGTTTACACCGTGCAGAGCATCCAGAACCCGAATCTGCAAAGTCCTCTAAAAAGCTCTTTCGACAATGTAACTGTTGAAAAAGGAGACGATCGAACTGTTATATTTAGGCTGGAAGAACCATACGCGCCCTTCATTTCTAGTCTGACCTTCGGTATTTTGCCAAAACACCTTTGGGAACAGGTTGAACCGGCCAACTTTCCTTTGACGGAACTAAACCTGCAACCTATCGGCACCGGTCCCTACAAGTTCTTTGAATTCAAAAAAGACAAGCTAGGCGAAATCAAATCGTATACCCTGAAGCAGAACGAAGATTTCTACGGAGGTCCGGCGAATATTGAGGAAATTACCCTGAATTTTTACCCGACCCGGGGTGAACTGGCAGAGGCTTTGTACCTGAAGGAAATCGAGGGGCTGCCCTACGATAGTGAAACAGCCGAAGCGGTAGTAAGCACCGAAGATCTAAGTGAGTATGATTTTCAACTTCCCCGCTATAACGCTGTCTTTATAAATTATGCCAATAACGAGGATCTGGAATACAAAAAAGTCAGAGAAGCAATGGATGTTTCCATTGATCTAAATGAACTGAAGGATTTCCTACCTCCGGGAGGACAATTGATTGCCGGGCCAATTCTGGAAGGCTACCTGGGTTTCAGCTCCGACTTATCACGCCCGGAATATGATTTCGAAAAGGCCCACAACCTGCTGCATGAAGCCGGCTGGAATGAAGTTGACGGCGAAGGTTTCAGAACGAAAGACGGCGAGAAAATTTCCTTCACTCTGCTGGTCTCCGATTTCCCCGAGCACCAGGTCATTGCTGATTATCTGGTCGAATCCTGGAAAAAAGTCGGGATTGACGCCAGCTGGGAATCTCTTAGCCCGGCCGATATCCAGAACCGGATTCGCGAACGTGATTATGACGCTATCTTGTTCGGCCAAGTAACCGGACACGATCCGGACCCTTATCCTTTCTGGCATTCATCGCAACGAGAAGACCCGGGCTTGAATCTAACCGGCGCCAAGGATGATGAAATTGACACCTGGCTCGAGGAAGCGCGTACATCTTTGGATGAAACCGACCGGGCCGACAAATACAAGGCTTTCCAGGCCAAACTCCTGGATGAGCACATTGCTATTTTCCTCTACTCTCCTTCATACCACTATGCCGTCAGTGACAAGGTGATGGGCATCGAAACCGGTGTCATTACCAATCCCTCCGAACGCTTCACTGATGTGAACCAGTGGTATGTCAAAACTCAACGAGTTCACAAAGACTAAACAAAACTAAGAAACAAACTTTTTTTGCAAATTTTTGCAAACTAATTTTACATTTTTAAATTTTCATTTATCAAATGACACCTAGAAAAAAACAATCAAAACCTAAATCTCGGCGGAAAGCTCCGCCTCAAAGCCGACACACCAGCCGTGGCAAATTGAAGATCATTCCGCTCGGCGGTACCGAAGAAGTCGGCCGCAATATGACCGTTTTCGAGTACGGTTCCGATATTGTAATTGTTGATATGGGATTCCAGTTTCCGGAAGAAAATATGCCCGGAATTGACTATATTATTCCCAATATCGAATACCTCAAAGGCAAAGAGAAAAATATCCGCGGGATAATCATTACTCATGGTCACTACGATCATATCGGAGCGATTCCTTACCTGGCCCCCAGGCTGGGTAATCCGCCGATTTACACCGCCAAACTGACAAAGGCTATTATTGAACGCCGTCAGGAGGAATTTCATGAAAAAATTAACACTAAAGAAGTTAAGCCGGATGACAAGATAAAACTAGGCAGTTTCGAGATTACTTTCTTTGGCGTTAACCACAATATTCCCGACAGCCTGGCAGTCGTCCTCAAGACTCCGGAAGGGGTTTTTGTCCATACCGGCGACTGGAAGTTTGACTACTCTCCGGTCGGAGACAAGCCAGCGGATCTGGGCAAGATAGCCATGCTGGGAGAACAAGGCGTTACCTGTATGCTTTGCGACAGTACTGATGCCGACACCAAAGGCTATTCTATTTCTGAGAAGAGAATTAACACTTCCCTGCAACAAGTTTTTGAAAAGGCCCCGGGACGCATTATTGCCGCCACCTTCGCTTCTAATCTCAATCGGATCAAGCAGCTGATAATGCTGGGCGAAAAATACGGTCGCCGAGTGGCAATTGACGGACGCAGCATGAAAACCAACGTAGAGATAGCTCACAAGCTGGGATATATAAAGGTGAAGCCGGGCACCCTGGTTGAACTTGACCAGACTCGCCGCTTGCCCAAGGAAAAAGTTCTGATTATCGCCACCGGCGCCCAGGGAGAATCCCGAGCTGCGTTGATGCGCATGGCCAGCGGTGAGCATCGCCAGGTCAATATCAAAAAGGGTGACACCGTTCTATTCTCTTCTTCAATCGTTCCCGGAAATGAGCGAACGGTTCAATACCTGAAAGACACCCTCGTCAGAGAAGGTGCTCGCGTTATCCATTACCGAATGATGGACGTCCACGCCGGTGGTCACGCCCGCCAGGAAGACATCAAGCTGATGATTCGTCTGCTCAAACCCAAATATTTCATTCCCGTGGAAGGCAATACCTACCTTTTGGCCCGCAACGTTGAACTTGCTCAGAGTATAGGGATCCCCCCGGAAAACACAATTTTGCCGTCTAACGGCCAGATAATCGAATTTGCTAACGGCAAGGGTAAGCTGACTAACAAAAAAGTCCCGGCTAACTACGTGATGGTAGACGGCCTCGGCGTCGGCGATGTCAGCCATGTTGTTTTGCGTGACCGACAGCAGCTGGCCGAAGACGGTATGTTTGTAATTGTCCTTAACCTGGATAGCCGCGGCAAGCTGGCCAGCAGCCCCGACATAATTTCCCGCGGTTTTGTTTACGTAAACGAGAGCCAGGAACTGCTGGCGGAAGCCAGAAAAAAGGTCAAGAAAATCATTGAGAAACACCGCGACAAACGGGCCAAATACAACTATTCTTATCTCAAAGATAAAATCCGCGACGATATCGGCCAATTCCTGTATAATAAAACCGAGCGGCGCCCGATGGTGCTGCCCGTCATAATTCAGGTTTGATATGCCAAATAAGACCATACTTAGCGGTATCCGAGTTACTGGCCGTCCTCATATCGGCAATTATCTCGGAGCTATGCAACCACATATCCAAATCCAAGAGCAATCCGATTGCCAGCCTTTCTACTTCATCGCCAATCTCCACACTTTGACAACAGTACACGACAGAGAAACCATGATTGAGCATAGTATCGGTACAGTTTTGGATTACCTCGCTCTGGGACTTGACCCCGAAAAGGCAACCATCTTTCTGCAATCAGACGTTCCTGGGCACACCGAACTGGCCTGGATTTTCTCTACCTTGACTTCAGTAAGCGAGACCGAACGTATTCCGACCTTCAAGGAAAAGAAACTGGCTCAAGCTAAGGATATCAATATGGGCCTATTGGCTTATCCAATATTAATGGCAGCCGATATCTTGATGTACAAAGCCGATGAAGTTCCTGTCGGCCTTGACCAGCGTCCTAATGTGGAAATGGCTCGCGATATCGCCAAGCGTTTCAATAATACTTACGGTGAAACCTTCCCTATTCCCAAATTTACTACTCGCCAGGAAACCACCAAAATCATGTCACTAGATGGTAATGGCAAAATGAGCAAGAGTGATAACAGCGGCGTTGGTATTTTCGAAGATCCTCAGGTGATAATCGAAAAATTCAAAAGGGCAAAAACCGATTCTAAGGACCCGAAAGAGATTAAACAAGAAAAAGATATGGGGCCGGAAGTTCGTAACCTTGTGGCGATTTACAAAGCTTTTAAAGGATTAAACGGAAATACAGAGGTCGTCTTGATTGAGGAAATGCAAAAGAATGGCTATGCCGGCTTAAAGAACTTGGTTGGTAAAACAGTCGCTGATAATCTTGAACCGTTTCGAAAGAAACGAGAAGAACTGGAACAAAATCTTGATTATGTTCATGATGTCCTGAATAAGGGAAAAGAAAAAGCAAGTAGCATTGCTGACCGAACAATGACCGAAGTCAAAGACAAAGTCGGTTTAAAAATATAATCGTAGATACAAAAAATCGCCCGGCGGCGATTTTTTGATTAGTCTAGCTGCGAATTACTT
The DNA here is from genome assembly GCA_964559275.1 of uncultured Candidatus Saccharibacteria bacterium. Taxonomy (GTDB): domain Bacteria; phylum Patescibacteriota; class CALEFQ01; order CALEFQ01; family CALEFQ01; genus CAZLGC01. The sequence goes on along the minus strand of CAZLGC010000006.1, from coordinate 31,178 downwards.
CCAGAACTTTGTCCCGCCACTTCTCCATCAACTTAGCATCGCGGGCCTCTAGATTCAACCGCAGCTTGGGTTCTGTATTCGAAGGTCTGACATTGAACCACCAGTCCTTGTGTTCAACCGTTATCCCATCCAACCAGGAGACATTTTTGGCGCCCTGGCCAAATTTCTTTTCCAGCTCTTTCATCTTGGTTTCCTTATCCTCTACTTCGGAGTTAATCTCTCCCGAGTGAAAATATTTCTGGTATGGCTTTATCAGCTCAGCCAGGCTTTTTCCCGATTCGGAAATTTCTTTGAGTATAACCAAGGCAACAATCAGAGGAGTTTCAAAGAAACCAAATTTCGTCTGGAAAAAGAAATGGCCGGAAGATTCTCCAGAGAAAACCGCTTTCTCTTTGCGTGAATGCTGCTTGATCAGAGAATGCCCAACTTTGGTCACAAAAGGTTTGCCACCAGCTCCTTCGATCATTTCCCGAGTAATCATTCCCGGGCGGATATCGTAGCCAACCTTGGCGCCGGGAGAATGCTTTAGTGCTTCCTGCGCCATCAGACCCCGGATAATAGCCGGCTCCACAAATTCACCCCTATTATCGATGAAGAAAATACGATCAGCGTCTCCGTCAGTAGCAATCCCTAGGTCGGCTTTTTCGGCAACTACTTTCTGGCGCAGGTCAGCAACATTTTCCATCTTGAAAGGATCGGCTTCGTGAACCGGGAAAGTCCCGTCCAGTTTGAAATTCATTTTGACAAGTTCGCAGGGTAGCTTGGCAAAAAGAGCTTCCAGATCAGGTGCACCCATCGCGTTGGCCGGATCCGCCACCACTTTAAGCGGTTTTATTTTTGAAAAATCATAAAAACTTAGTGCATATTTAACTCGTTCAGCCAGAACATCTTCTTTTTTCTCAATTTTGCCCTCACCTTGCGGTTTGTGCTCACCGTTCACCACACAGGCATCGCGAATTTTGTCCAAACCATTTGCCAAACCAATAGACTGAGCTTCCTCGCGCACAATTTTGATGCCGTTATATTCTTTAGGATTGTGAGAAGCGGAAATTTCCAGCCCACCATCATAGCCGTTTTGGGCAACCGCAAAATAGAAAGTCGGGGTGGAAGCCAGCCCAATATCAACCACTTCTGCTCCCATTGAAACTACACCTTTGACAGCACTGGCATGGAGCTTCGGTGAGGAAACCCTCATATCTCTACCTACCGCAATCTTTAGTGTTTTGTCTGGTTTTTCCTGCTGCAGAATTTTTACAAAATTTTGAGCTACGCAAAAAACTCCGGATTCGTCGATATCATCCGGATAAATGCCACGAATGTCATAAGCTCGAAAAATTTCAGCCTTCATTTATGTGTGAGTTACTCCGATAATCCTCGTCGTTGCCCATTTCTTTCTGAATGAGCTCCCGCACAAAATCGGATTTGCTTTGTTTCTTATTTTTGGCTACCCACTCCAAATATTGAACCTGCTCACTTGGTATAACGAAATTAAATCGCTTCAGATTACCACGCTTGCGGTGATCAAGATATTCTTTGATAATTCTGCTTAAATTTTCTTCCTGAAAAGATTTCAGAGTTAGAAACTTACTGTCTTCTCTGACGCCGGCTTTATCTTCCGACCCGGCCGGAACCAGAACTAGAACATAGCGCTGCCGCTCGGCAGCCTCGGCCACCTGAAAACCGGCTTGGGTGTTCTCACCAATCAAAAACGCCAGCAGCACATCAAAATTACGACCGCTGGCGACAGTCCCGCCGCGCTCCTCTACTAATTGCTCAGCCTTGGCTTGATATTTACCGGATGTGTCGATGACTTTGACTTTCATGTTGTCTCATTATATCACGTATGTAATAGAGCAACAATATCCTTGAAAAGTGGCAGAATTCGGCAATTTTAATTAAGATAATCGCCTATTGACACCTTTTTGTTTAGTCTGTTAGACTTTTAAGTTACGATCATGAACGACAATCACCAAGGAGGGATAACCATGCCAAAGAAGAAAGACTTTCGTTCGTACACTTTCAGTGAGGGACGAACCGGCGGAGGTCAGCTCGTAGAATTTACCTGTCGCTCAGAAGATGTCCAACGAGCCAAGGCGATTCTGGGTATGTTCCGCCACATCGAAGAAGGTTCAGTCACCCACCGAACCAATGTCAGTCACGGCAGTTACGGTCGGTACAGTCGCTACAAAATCAAGCAGCATAAGTACGCCGGTGGGGGTCATGGCGGAGTCTGCAGCTACATCGAAGTTTTGGAAATCAAGGATCCCCCTGATGGACGCTGTGGGATCATTATCCACCTGTACAACAGCCGAGACGGCGCGACTTTCTACGAGTGCCAGACTGTCAAGCTAGCTTGCCAGATCTTCGAGAAGCACTGGGGGGAGTATGACCCGGACCTGGCCAATCTACCCGGCTGTCTGCGACAAGTACGATGCGGTGCTTTGACACCCTGGTTCTATGCTATCGGCGACGAGGAACTCGTCGGCGACTACGCGCTGCCCTACGGTCTGGAGAACGATCCCGTCTACCGCCTGGGGCGCCAGTTCGTAGTCGAGGAAAACGGCATCCCAACAATCAAGACCTGCATGGGATCCCGCCTTGCTCAAAGGCTTCCGCGAACTGGCTACCATGACACTCATCAGGTTCGCCTGGTCTACTGGGATGACGGTTCAACTTGGGAGGAAGGGTACCCAACACCCCGCCCAGTAGAAGAGCAGGAGATGTGGATCACTGCCGCAGTCCAAAAGTTTCGGGAACTATTAGGTGGCAAGACAACCCGGTTTGCAATTCCGTTTCTTGATGGAACCGAGTTTGTTGGCCGAATCAACAAACCAAAACGACGTACTCAGTGTGCAGCCGGCGACTACTACCTCAAGGTAACCCTGGTTAGCGGCGAAGTTCAAGAAGGATGGGTCAATGACTTTGAGCCGACTGTGAAAGCTCCCGACATTATCCAGTACGTCACTCAGCGGCATCCAGCTGAACTTGTCCGTATTGAAATAGTGGAACGGAAGCTCAAGGCTGGTGGCAAGAAATGGTCAGGCGTATTCTTCAAGGCTCCTGATCGATGCGATTAGCTCTAAGCCGGCCGACTCAAATACGAGAAGGCCGGTTTTCTTTGCCTAAAACTATCCGTTGCGCTAGAATACGACAGTAAGAAAATAAACCTTCAGGTTCCGAATTTTAATAGTATGTCATTCTCTATCGGCATCGTCGGTCTGCCCAACGTCGGTAAATCGACGCTCTTCAACGCGATTACCAAGAACCAAGCCGAGGTAGCCAACTACCCTTTTTGTACTATTGATCCGAACGTGGGCGTGGTAGAGGTTCCCGACGAACGACTCTGGCAAATAACTAAGGTGCTGGGATCAGCCAAGACTGTACCGACGGTGATCGAGTTCAATGACATTGCCGGGCTGGTCCGTGGAGCTCACAAAGGCGAGGGTCTCGGCAATCAATTTTTGTCGCACATTCGTGAGGTAGACGCTATTGCTCATGTAGTTAGATTTTTCAAAGATAGCAATATTGAACATGTGGACGAGGAATTCGACCCGTTGAAAGATATTGACACGATCAATGTTGAGCTGATCATGGCAGACTTACAGCAAGTTGAGAACCGGTTGGACAAAGTCAGCACCGACGCCAAATCCGGCGACAAAGCATTGTTGTTGCAAAAAGGCGCGCTGGAAAAACTAAAGGACGCACTGGAAGCAGAGAAATTTGCTAAAACGGTAGGATTGTCAGCTGATGAAAAAGAAACTCTGAAGGACCTACAATTGCTGACGACCAAACCCGTTCTTTATATCGCCAATGTGAGCGAAGAGGATTACAAAGATCCGGAAATTGCGAACAAAATTTTTGCGCAAATCAAAAAGCTTGCTGACTCCCCCAAACAGATCGTTCCCATTTCCGCTAAAATCGAAGCTGAGCTGGCCGAGCTGGAAGAAGATGAAAAGGAATCCTTTCTCAAGGAATTGGGGGTTCCGGAAGGCGGATTGGATAAACTGATCCGGGCCGGCTACGCAGTGTTAGACCTCATAACCTTCTTCACCTCCGGGGAAAAGGAGAATCACGCCTGGACAGTAAAACGAGGAGCAACCGCTCCGCAGGCAGCCGGAAAAGTGCATAGTGATTTTGAAGATAATTTCATCCGAGCGGAAGTGGTTTTCTGGAAAGATCTAGTAGACTGCAACGGTTACGCCGGTGCCCGCGACAAGGGGCAGCTTCGCACCGAAGGCCGGGATTACATCGTCAAAGACGGCGACGTCCTCACAGTCAAAATTTAGACAGTTATATAAAAAAAGCGGACAGGCAAGCCTGTCTGCTTTAGTTTTCCTCCTCCGTCTCCTTGAACTGCAGCGTATGACTTTCCTCAGTTGCCAGCGGATCCAGTGGAATCCAGGCGCAGAAGAACTTGTCGACCGGCAGAACAAAGAAATGCAGTAGAATCCGGTCACTTTCCCGAAGCACAATCAGATTCATTGCAAATTCACAGCCGACTTCCTCCAGCTCGGCTATGCCGGCATCGCTGATCTTGTCACCGACAAAGATAGTGTACACCAGCGTAGTCTTCGGAAGAGGAAAATCCAGCTTGATATCCAGCTGAACTTCTTTGAACACCGTCGGGTGATTCAAGAAGAGACCGAAATGCGAGTCCCGTTTGGCCTCTTTTCCGGTATGGGCACAAGCCCAGATGGGCAGCATCAACACCACCATTACCAACCAAAACCTAGCTTTCATAGACACCTCCTGCCTGCAACCTGGCATACTTGAATTTTTGTGTCAAGGAAAAAGCGGTGAAAATTTCACCGCTTAAGGAATCTGGCGCACTACTTCAATTGTTTGCCCGGTGACAACCTGCAAGTACTCTTCACTGGCTTCACCGGCCGGCAGTATCAAAACCAGAGATAGATAGTACGGATGCCACTCGGCCGGAAAGAAGAAATCCAGACATTTCTGAAAGGATCGCTCTCCGCTTAGAAAGGCCTTTCTGTCGGCGCCAAGAAGTTTATATCGAACCACTGTCCCGGGGGGCGGTTCGGGCGTAATTCTGACCTGAATATGCTCACTCGCCGCAATCGAAGTGAAGAGGAAACTCTCGATTAAACTGGGCTGAAGAGGCGCTCTGATACAGCTAAACAGCAGCAGCGCGCAAGTAGCCACTGCTAAACACTGCCATATTCTCCTCATCATTAACCTCCTTTCTTATAAACAATCTAGCAGCTTCTGAGAAAAAGTAAAAACATTTGACAATAAATCGCCAAGGTGATAACTTAGACACATAACGGCTCCCGGCGTGACCTCGCCAAAGGCGGGAAATACCGACCGGGCCTAGTCCATAGCCTGCACATTTCTCCCCTGATTTTAGTAAAGGGGGAGGGAGGGAATGTGTCATTCTTTTGTGCAGGCAAAGCCTGCATTTTAAATTACTAATTAAGGTATCGAAAATTTATGAATCGCTACGAAGTAATGTACCTAATTTCACCCAAAATCAAGGACGAAGACCTGAACCCGCTTACGGAGCAATTACGCACTCTTATTTCTAAGCACGAAGGTAAGGTAGCGGAAGAAGAAGACTTGGGTAAGAAAAAATTAGCCTATCCAATCAAGCATTTCCGTCACGGTTTCTATTACGTGATGTATTTTGATATGCCAGGCGCTAAATTATCTGCCCTGGAAGCAGATCTGAAAATGACCGATGATGTTTTGCGCTATTTGATTGTTAAACATGATGCCAAAACCCTGAATGCTATGGCCGAACAGAAAAAACGCAAGCAGGAAAGAGAGATGGAAAAGGAAAGCGAGCTCAAGGAAGAAAAAGTAGAGAAAGAGACCAAACCAGCTGCTAAGCCCGAACCGGTCAAGCCGGAAACAAAACCGGAAAAACCGGTCGCGGAGAAGGAGACAGTTGAAAAGACCGCTAAACCGAAGGAAAAAGAAACCCGCAAGGCGGAAGAGAAGAAGGAAAAAGCCAAACTGGACGAACTCGATAAGAAACTAGATGAGATTTTAGATGATGAAATAATTGACTAATTAACGAGATTGTCGGGATTTCCCGCAATCTCAGGAGGATAAAAGATATGGATCTGAACAAAGTGATGCTGATCGGCCGGGTAACAAGAGACCCGGACATCAGAACCACCAGTGGAGGACAAAACGTAGCAAATTTCAGCCTGGCCACCGGCCGACGCTGGAAGGACGCCAAGGGCGAACTCCAGGAGCAAACTGAGTTCCACAATGTCGTTGCCTGGCGGGGACTAGCCGATATCATCGGCAAATATGCCCCCAAAGGCAAGCAGCTCTACGTCGAGGGCCGTTTGCAGACCAGAAGCTGGGAAGGCAAGGACGGGGTTAAGCGTTACAGCACTGAAGTCGTGGCAAGCAATGTGATTTTGCTCGGCGGAGGCGGCAGCGCACCCCAAAAAGTGGCTGCTGAAGCTGCCCCAGTTAAAGAGAAGGAACCCTCCCCTTCTCCCTCTTCCAAACAGGCGAATTCCAGCCCAGGAAACAGCACCGAAGAGGAAATCAACATAGAAGATATCCCTTTCTAGTTAACAAAGCTGTTTGGATTTTAAATTTCTTTTAATTTTATCTTTTCCTAATGCCTCAACCATCCTACCTAACTAAACCCAAGTCTTGTTCTTTCTGCGAAGACAACATTAAGTACATTGACTACAAAGATATAAAAAATTTGCGCAAGTACTTGTCTCCATACGCACGTATTATGGGAAAACATCGCACCGGTACCTGCAGTAAACACCAACGAGGTATGGCCCGCGCTCTTAAACGTGCCCGTTTCATGGGATTACTGCCTTACGTAACCCGCTAAGCCATGCTTGACATTTCTTCGATAAAGACCGGGACCAAACTTGTTCTAAAAGATGAGCCTTACGAAGTTATCGCTGCGGATCACCACAAAATGGGACGCGGAGGAGCTGTTTTGAAGACTAAGCTGCAGAACCTGGCTACCGGTAATGTTATCAGCCATACATTTCAGGGAAAGGACTCCGTCCCCGAAGCTGATCTGGAAAAGAGCAAAGCCCAGTTTTTGTATGCTGACGCTAATCAGTTAAATTTCATGAACAACGAAACTTTTGAGCAGTTCACTTTGGGCAAAGAACAACTGGGTCAACGTGCTGATTACTTAGTTCCGGAAACAGACGTGGAGATACTTTCCTTTCAGGAAGAACCGATTGGAGTAGACTTGCCGATAAAGATGAAATTTTCAGTCAAGGAAGCCCCGCCCGGAACTCGCGGCGATACTGCCCAAGGCGGCACTAAAGTAGTGGTCATTGAAACCGGAGTTAAGGTTTCAGTTCCTCTTTTTATCAAGGAAAAAGACATTATCATCGTCGATACCCGTGACGGCTCATATGTCGCCAAAGGTTAAACCAGAACCCCCTTTCATAAAAGAAATGAACAAGCGCCAAAATTTTGTCGCCAGAAACGAGGGCTTCGTCTGCGACAACTGCGGTCGCAAAATAGCACCGGTAAAGTCCGGAACCTATCGCAATCATTGTCCGCACTGCTTACATTCCAAACACGTTGATGAAGCTTTGCCGGGTGACCGTGACAGCGATTGCCAAGGCTTGATGGAACCGCGCGGAATCGTGCTCAGCGGCAAGGGCTATGTTCTGATTCATCACTGCCTGGAGTGCGGCAAAGTCTCTAACAACAAAACCGCACCAGATGACAATTTCGAAAAATTGCTGGAACTGAGTCAATTTAACGCCATCTAAATATAAACCCGCCAACGGCGGGTCTTTACATAACTTGACTTTTTACAGCAAACATTTACAATACAAAAAATTAAAAATACTCCATGGACTTCCAGACAATCCAGGAGAAAGTAATGGCCAATGCCCAGCGCTACGGCCGCAAGTACGACGTTAATATTGATGAGGATTTCGCCCTCTTCAAGCTCTACGAAGAAGTCGGCGAGCTCGCGCAAGCGATCCTTATCCACCGGCGTAAATGCCGTCCTGAGAAATATCTCCCGGCCGCCGAGTCAAAACGGGAACTCGGCTACGAGATTGCCGATGTCATCGGAATGACACTGGTAGTCTCAGAGTTACTGGATATTGATGTTGAGAAAGCACTGAAAGACAAGTGGATTGAGAAGAAACGGAAATAAACAGCAAAAAACCGGCTGCAAAGGGCCGGTTTTCTGCTTATACGAAGATCTGTTATTTCACTTCCTCGCTGGTTACGCCTTCTTTGACTTTCTTCCAGATCAATTTTTCAATCTCTTTGGCCACCTTCGGATTTTCCTTCAAATATTTCTTTACCGCCTCGCGACCTTGACCGATTTTTTGGCCCTCGTAACTAACCCAAGCACCGCTTTTGCGAAGAATCCCGTACTCTACTCCGCAATCAACCAAGTCACCTTCCCAGGAGATACCTTCGCCATACATCAGGTCAACTTCAGTATTCTGAAATGGCGGCGAGACCTTATTTTTGACAACCTTTATCTTGGCCCGCATGCCGATTTCTTTGTCGGCTTTTTTAATGTTGGCGCGGCGGCGGATTTCAATTCGGACTGAAGAGTAGAATTTTAGCGCTTTGCCGCCCGGAGTTGTTTCCGGGTTACCGAACATGATGCCGAGTTTCATTCGGATCTGGTTGATGAATATAACAGTGGTGTTTGTCTTAGCAACCGTACTCGTCAGCTTCCGCAAGGCCTGGCTCATCAACCGAGCCTGCAGACCCATATGCGAATCGCCCATCTCGCCCTCAATTTCAGCCCGCGGTGTCAAGGCTGCAACCGAATCGACAACAATCAAGTCGACTGCATTCGAACGAACGAGTGTTTCGACAATCTCGAGCGCCTGCTCGCCCGTATCCGGCTGCGAAACTAGTAGTTCGTCGATGTTGACACCCAGTTTTTTGGCGTACTCAGGATCCAGAGCGTGCTCAGCGTCGACAAACGCTGATGTCCCGCCCTGTTTTTGGCATTCGGCGACAATGTGCTGGGCCAACGTCGTTTTACCGCTGGATTCTGGTCCGTAAATTTCAACGATACGGCCCCGTGGGATCCCGCCCACACCGAGCGCGATGTCTAGTGAAACAGATCCCGTCGGAATTGCTTCGACATCGACCCTTTTAGCTTCTCCTAGTTTCATGATTGAGCCATCTCCAAATCTTTCTCGGATTTGGTCGATAGCCATGTTAGCAGCTTTTTGCTTGTTGCTAACATCGCCTTTTTTCCCTGCTTTTTTCTTTGCCCTCGCCGTTGTTTTTGGCATAGGTTTATTTATTTCCTGGCACCGGACTGGTCCCAAGATCTTACCCCTCCCTACAAGGGACCTGGCCGGGAAGCTTACTCTGCCTCCGGACAGGAACGATTAAATTTAAATCTGTGAAATTAGCTTTCCTGGCTCGAGCTACCTGGCACTTCCTCTGTCGCGCCTTCAAGTTGATCTTCTTCAGGTGGGGGCGGCGGCATCTCGACCAGGATTTGCCTGGTTAGAGAACTTTCACGACCTTGACGATCACGAACCACTACGGCAATTGTGTTTATGCCTTCCTGCAAAGCTATCTCCTCTGTGAAGGTCCCGTCCTCGTTAATGAAAACACTTTGTCCGTTGATGGTCAATTCGCTCTCACGTTCAGCCTGGCCCTGGAAAACAACCCGATCTTGTTCAATGGTAATATCATTGGCTGGTTCGTTGATTGTCAATTCCGGATTCCGCGAGAAGTTACTAAATTGCCAGGTGAGATATGACACGGCAATCACAACAATAACTACAATTGCTACAATTTTCAGAAGCCGCGGTGTAAACAGAGGTGGCCTGATTTTTTTCACCCGGCTCGGTGATTCTTGCTTTTGGCTCTCATCGAGGTGGGTTTTGATGCCGGCCTCTTTGCTGTACATTCGCACCAGTCGATCAGGGTTCAATCCCAAATATTCTGCGTAAGCAGTCAGGAAACCCTTGGTGTAAACTTCAGCCGGCAAATTATCGTAATAACCTTCTTCCAAATTATGCAGGTTTTCCTCCCGCACCCTAATCTCCCGGGCAATTTCGGCCAGGCTTTTGCCTTTTGCCTCCCGGGCGCTACGGAGAATTTCACCTACTCTCTCGGCTGTATCAATTCTTTTTTGCCGAAAACCTGAAACCATTGTGATTTTATTAAAACCAGGCTGTTTTGATCAGCCAGACAACGTTTTAATTCTATCACGTCAAACGGCTCAGTCAACATTGACTAATCAGCCAAAAATCAGTGGCCTACAGACTAAGATCGTGCTATAATAAACAAATCTATGCCCAGAAAAACATACAAACCAGTAGTTCTTGTTATCTTAGACGGCTGGGGAATTGATCCCGGTACCGAAGGTAACGCTATAAAATTAGCTAAACTCCCTAATTGGGACAATCTTTTAGCTAATTATCCATTAACTTCTGTTCAGGCGGCGGGAATTTCCGTCGGGCTTTTTTGGGGAGAAAACGGGAACTCCGAGGTCGGGCATCTAAACCTCGGGTCCGGACTTATTGTCTACCAAAACCTCCCCCGGATCACTCTTTCTATCCAGGATAAATCTTTCTTCAAAAACAAAGCCCTGGTTGGCGCCTGCCAACATGCTGTTGATAACAAATCAACCTTGCACTTGATGGGATTGGTTAGTGCCGGTGGTATTCATTCTCACATCGATCATCTTTACGCTCTTCTGAAAATGGCCAAAGAGCACAAAGTCAAACAGGTCGCCATTCATGCCATAACTGACGGTCGTGACACCCCGCGTAATGCCGCCGAGAAATACATGGCCGAGCTGGAGGCAAAACTGAAAAAAATACATATCGGCAGGATTGCCTCTGTCAGCGGCCGTTTCTACACTATGGATCGTGATAACCGCTGGGACCGTATAGAAAAAGCCTATGATGCCATGGTAGAAGGTAAGGGACCGCAATCTGATTCTCCCCTCAAAGCAGTTAAGGATTCCTATAGTCAGCAGACCTTTGATGAGTCAATTTTGCCTACCGTGATAACGAAAGGTGGCAAGCCGGTCGCTAAGATACAGGATAATGACGCTGTCATATTTTTCAATTTCCGGGCAGACCGGGCCAGGCAGATTGCCAAAGCTTTTGTCATGCCGGATTTCAAGGAGTTTAATCGCGCTCACAAACTACAGAATCTATACTTTGTAGCTATGACCCAATACGAAGAAGGACTGCCGGTTGAAGTTGCTTTTGAACCAAAAAACATAACTAATCCTCTGGCCCGGGTGATTTCCGAGGCCGGGAAAAGACAGTTACATATTGCCGAAACAGAAAAATATGCTCATGTTACCTACTTTTTTGACGGCGGTTCCGAAAAACCTTTCCCGGAAGAAAAGCAGATGGTAATCCCCTCTCCGAAAGTGAAAAGTTATGACCAGGTTCCGGAAATGAGTGCCCAGGAACTGACCGAGACTCTAGGCAAAGAAATCCTGACCGGAAAATATGATTTTGCCGTCGTAAACTACGCTAATCCGGACATGGTCGGTCACACTGGCAATCTGCCGGCGACCGTCAAAGCTCTGGAGTACCTTGATAAAAAAATAAAGCAGTTGGTCGATACGGTTCTTTCTATTGATGGCGCCCTTATTATCACAGCTGATCACGGTAACTGTGAGCAGATGATCGAAACGCAGACTAAGGAGATTGTTAAAGAGCATTCAACCAATCCCGTGCCATTTCTGCTGATCAGCAACGATTTCAAGCTTAGCAACTCGAAGGACGAAGTAACGGTGCAACAAGAACAGCTTAATCCGACCGGGGTCCTGGCGGATGTAGCCCCGACCGTCCTCGATCTGATGGGTGTAGCCAAACCGGATGAGATGACCGGAATGAGCTTGCGGGGATCACTAACTAGTAAATAACCAAGTCAATTCCAAAGAGCTTCCCTGAGGAAGCTCTTTATATTTCTAAAACTTTTTTTATTGGCATTATTCAGCGTCATCTTCAGGCTCATCTTCCGGCTGGCCACCTTCAACCAGCACCTCGCGCGGCTTGCTGCCGTCGGGAGGACCAACTATCCCCTGCTCTTCCAACAAGTCCAGGAGTCGAGCTGCTCGGGCGTAACCAATCCTAAGCCGACGCTGCAATAGCGAAGCTGAGCCCTTGCCCATGCGGATAACCTCCGCCTTAGCTTCGTCAAAAAGATCATCGTCGATATCTTCTTCAGCAGAACCTTCCAGGCCTGGCAAATCGCCGCTTCCTTTGGTACCTTCCTTTTCTTGGACATCCTCATCGTAATCCGGGCTGCCTTGTTTCTTAAGAAAGTCTGTGACTCTCTTAATTTCCTCTTCCTCGATGAGGGCGCCCTGAATACGCTTGGGTTTACTTGTTTCGGCATCAATGAAAAGCATATCACCGTTACCCAGCAATTTTTCCGCTCCCTGGCAATCGATAATGGTGCGAGAATCTATTTGCGAAGCCACGTTGAAGGCCAAACGAGTTGTTATGTTAGCTTTGATCAGACCAGTGATAACATTTACGGAGGGACGCTGAGTGGCCACCATCAGGTGAATCCCTACCGCCCGAGCCATCTGGGCCAGGCGCACAATGGCACCTTCAACGTCGGCAGCAGCCACTGTCATCAGATCGGCCAGCTCGTCAATCGCAATTACGATATATGGTAAACGAGAAGATTTGAGAGATGAATTATAGGATTTTATATTGGCTTTACCTGCTTCCTGCAAGAGCTTATAACGCCTGTCCATTTCCGAGACACACCACTTCAGCGCATTTACGGTCTTGTTGACATCTGTCAAAACTGGTGTCAGCAAGTGCGGGATATCATTGTAGGGAGTCATTTCCACCCGCTTGGGATCTACCATGATTAATTTCAAATCGGCGGGAGTATTGTGATAAAGCAAACTAATAACCAGGGAATTCAAACAAACAGATTTACCGGACCCGGTGGCACCGGCGATCAGCATATGAGGCATCTTGGCCATATCAACAATGATCGGATTACCGGCAACATCACGGCCCAGAGGCATATCTAGCTGTGACTTGGCATCGCGGAAATCCGAAGATTCCATCAGCTCCCGGAGACGGACCAGGGCAATACCTTCATTCGGGACCTCAATTCCAACTAGCGACTTCCCCGGAATCGGTGCTTCAATGCGGACCGGGTGGGCTGCCAGAGATAAAGCCAAGTCATTTTGCAGGGCGGTGATCCGGCTGAGTTTGACTCCCTCTAGCGGCTTGAGAGTATACTGAGTTACAGTCGGGCCGACATTGACATCGGACATTTCTACTTCGATACCGAAATTGGCCAGTGTTTTCTGAATATTATTAGCCTTGGCCTGAATATCACCACTAGTCGGCTTGGAGAAAGAGCCGTTCAGAAGATTCAGGTTTGGAAATTTCCAGTTCGGATCCTTTTTGCTCAGGCGAGCTTCCCCTTCCGCGCCCACGGGAATAGGATCTTCTTTACCGGCAGCTTCGGGGGGCTTCTCCTCGGTCGGATCCTGACTCTGATCATTTTCTTCGGAATCAACTTCATCAATATCCTTAGTTTTGAACTCGCCGTTTTCTATTGTCTTGACCTTGACTTTCGGTTCCGGCTTAATTTTTATGGCAAGCTGCTTTCCCTTCTCCTTAATCCCTTTCATTTTTTCAAAAAGGGTCTTGAAAGATATGTTGAATGTGAGCAAAAATCCTATCAGAAGTAAGGCGATCAATATAATCCAGGCAGCCACCACGCCAGTAGCAGCACTCATACCCGCTCCCACAACGTAACCGACCGCTCCCCCGCCCCGGCCTTCGGCAATCGGCGCAGCGCCTTCATTTACTACCGGGAGTTGGAATATTCCCAAAAGAGCTAAGATCAGAACAGCTACTCCCAGATAATTGAGAAATCCCCATTCAAATTTGGAGCCCCAGCCAACCCCGATGGCAATAAAAATCAAAATTATCGGCAACAAGAAACTACCCCAGCCCAGCATCATTCCCGAAACCATCCGGGAAAAGCCGCCCAGAGCGCCCGCCCCCTCGAAAAATCCCATTATCCCGACTAGCGCTAACGCAAAACAGACAATTATGACAATTGCCTTGATAGTTTCCGGTTTCAGACCTTTTCTTTTCGGGGGCCGACCGGGACCGCGTCTTTTCTTTATTTTAGCCACAACTTTTCCCTGAAATCTAACCAGTCTTTGCTATTTTAGCACATTTCGGGGACCCAGACCAGCAGATTAAGTAAGCGCGATATTAGTCGCGCTTACCCGGTTATCTAAGTTGCTATATTTTTATTTGGTCTCAGGTACCGGTTTATCCGCAAAACGGTTGGATTTAAATCCGGTTCCGGCCGGCAGCAATTTGCCGACAATTACATTCTCCTTCAGACCGTAAAGATGATCCTCGCGACCAAGCACCGCTGCGTCAATCAGTACCCGGGCGGTTTCCTGGAAGGAGGCCGCTGACAAGAAGCTTTCAGTAGAAAGCGAGGCCTTGGTAATACCAAGCAGCAGGTTCTCAAAAGTAGCCGGCTTTTTATTTTCACTTTCCATCACCTTATTCAGGCTGTCGACGTGGGATCTTTCCATCACATCACCTGGGATTAAATCAGTGTCACCGGAATCCTTGATACGTACCCGAGAAAGCATCTGGCGGATAATTATCTCGACGTGTTTGTCGTTGACTTTTTGACCCTGTGACGAGTAGATGTGCTGAACTTCTTTCAGGATATACTTCTGCACCGCACGGGAGCCAGAAAGTTTGTACAGGTTGCGCAGGTCAATCGGACCCTCTGTCAGCTGATCACCCTTATTTACTAAATCACCGGTGCGTACCCAGAGCGGAGTCTTTAACGGAACTTTATATTCCTTCTCCGATGAGCCCTCTCTGACAACCTCTATGACGTCTTTCTTAATTTTTGCCAGGCCATTGTATTTGGCCTTAAGATTATCCTTGGGACCCTCGGCCAGAACATCACCTTTCTTAACTTCAACATCATCCTTGATAGTAGGCTGCATTCCGGCTTTGAGCTGGTAGGCATCTTTTTTGACCTGGTCACCGAGAACGTAAATTATTTTTTCCTGTTCGGTCTCTTCAATCTTGATCTTACCGGTAACCTCAGCCACTACCGCCGGTTTCTTTATAGGCCGCGCCTCAAAAAGCTCTTCCACGCGCGGCAGACCCTGAGTAATATCACCGACGCCGGCAACACCACCGGTATGGAACGTCCGCATAGTCAGCTGTGTACCCGGCTCACCAATAGACTGGGCGGCAATAGTACCCACAGCTAGACCCTCCGCGGCGGGAATATTGCGTCCCAAATCCATGCCGTAGCACTTGGAGCAAACACCCCGGCGGGCGCGACAGGTCATAACCGAACGAATCTTAACCTCTTCCAGGTCTGTTTTTTCCAGTTCCGGGATGTGTTTTTCTGTAACTAGCTCGCCTTTTTTGACAATAACCTTACCTGTCTTGGGATTTTTTACCGGCTCCAGCACCACTCTTCCCCAGATGCGATCGGAGATGGATTCTCCCATATCTTCACTGTCTTTCTTGGTAATATCAATACCCTCACCATCACCGCAGTCCTCTTCCTCTATGATCACGTCCTGGGAGACATCAACCAAGCGTCTGGTCAGGTAACCGGCATTGGCAGTTCTCAGCGCCGTATCGGAGAGACCCTTACGGGCACCATGAGTGGAAATGAAATACTCCAATACGGATAGTCCTTCTTTGAAACTACCTTTGACCGGCAGCTCAATCGTGCGACCGGCCGGGTTAGCCATCAAACCGCGCATACCCATCAGCTGTGAAGTCTGAGCCCAGGAACCACGAGCGCCGGAATCGATCATCCCGAAGACAGCACCGTCTTTGCTGATATGTTTTTCGACTGCATCAGAAACCTCATCACGGACTTTTGACCATATTTCAATGACTTTTTGGTAACGCTCTTCATCAGTCAGTAAACCGGCCTTGTATTGTGATTTAACTTCATCCACTTCAGTAGCTGCTTTGTCAATCAGATCTTCTTTTTCCGGAGGGGAATTAAGGTCAGCTGAGGCCAAGGTGATTCCGGAGTAGGTCAGATATGTGAAGCCGGTGTTTTTAATTTTATCAATCAGATCAACAGCCGTCTCCCGTCCGTATTTATACAAAGCTTTGGCAATCAGATTGGCCAAAGACTTCTTGTCCATCGTTTCGTTTATGAACCGAAGTTCTTTGGGGAGAATGTTGTTAAAGAGAATGCGACCAACGCATGTTTCCACAATTTTCCCTGGTTCCAGGCGAACTTTTATTGGAGCTTTTAGATGAAGCTGTCCCATATCAAAAGCCAGGATAGCTTCATGCTTGTCGGCAAACATCTGCCCGTCCCCTTTGGTACCTTTTTCTAGGCGGGTCATATAGTAGGAACCTAGCACCATATCCTGTGAGGGAGCTGTCACCGGATCACCCGTTGAAGGTCGCAACAGATTCTTGGAAGAAAGCATCAAGGTTCTGGCTTCCTCGCGGGCAGATTTTGTCAGTGGGACATGGACCGCCATCTGGTCACCATCAAAGTCAGCATTATAAGCAGCGCAAACCATCGGATGAATCTGGATAGCTTTGCCCTCGATCAATACCGGCTGGAAAGCCTGAATACCCAGGCGATGCAGCGTCGGTGCGCGGTTCAGTAACACGTGATGACCCTGAATAACTTTTTCCAGGGCATCCCAGACCTCGGGACGACCCTGGTCAATTAGCTTGCCGGCACTGCGGACATTATGAGCAAATTCTTTTTTGATTAGTTCACTGATTACGAAAGGCTTAAAAAGCTCTAGAGCCATGATTTTTGGAATTCCGCATTCATGCAATTTCAAACGTGGGCCAACCACGATTACAGAGCGACCAGAATAGTCAACGCGCTTACCTAACAAATTTTGGCGGAAACGACCTTGTTTACCACGCAGCATGTCAGCCAGCGATTTCAGCGTCCGCCGCTGTCCGGTGGAAGACTGCACGGCTTTGCCGCGGCGGGCATTGTTATCAATCAGAGCATCCACTGCCTCCTGCAGCATGCGCTTTTCGTTTCTCTGAATAACTTCGGGGGCGCCAAGCTCTTTTAGACGCTTGAGACGATTATTACGATTAATAACGCGGCGGTAGAGATCATTGAGATCGGAGGCTGCGTAGCGACCGCCGTCTAGCTGCACCATCGGACGCAGATCCGGCGGAATTACCGGCAACACTGTCAGAACTGTCCATTCCGGGTTTATTCCGGCCTTCTGCATTCCCTTAACGTATTTAAGGCGCTTCATTATTCGCTTGCGATTAGTGGCTTTGCCCTTGGCAAGCTGGGCCTCGAGCTCCTGTACTAATTTGGCAAGATCAGTCTCTGCCAGCAGTTTACGAATTGCTTCCGCGCCAATACCGGCCTCAAAGACATGGCCATATTTCATGGAAAGATCCCGGTATTCGAGTTCGGATATAATGCGCTTGACCTTGAGATCGCGCAATTCTTTTTTAGCCAGATCGTAGGCATCGGTCAATTTATCAAGGTCACCGATCTTGCTTTCGTTATTAGCTAATAGCTCCGCTTCGATTTTCTTTTCTATCTCCTTCTTATCTTTTTTGGATTGAGACTCAGCCAATTCCTTAGCTTTCTTCTGATTCAAAACCTCGGCCATCTTTTCATACTGGCCTTCGATTTCCTTCTTCTTGCTCTTGAATTCTGTCTTGACTTGCTTTTGAGCTTCCTCACGAGCTTTGTCATCTACCTTGGTGATGATGTAGCTAGCAAAATAAACAACTTTCTCAAGTTCCTGGCTGGATTTATCCAGGACCAAGCCGATTTTACTCGGCACGCCGCGGAGAAACCAAATGTGTGAAACCGGCACCGCCAGGTCAATGTGGCCCATGCGCTCGCGTCGCACAATTGAACGGGTAACTTCCACACCGCACTTATCGCAGACCACGCCTTTGTAGCGAATACGCTTGTATTTGCCGCAGTAACATTCCCAGTCTTTGGTCGGGCCAAAGATTTTTTCGCAGAAAAGACCGTCCTTTTCGGGCTTCTGGGTACGATAATTTATGGTCTCCGGTTTCAGCACTTCACCGTATGACCACTCGTGAATTATGTCCGGCGAAGCCAGGGAAAGCTTAACCGCGTTGAAATCCATTGTTTTTGACATATAGAGAAAGTTATTTATTTTTCTTGGAAGCTTCTTTCGATTTTTCTTTAACGTCAGCCTTGTCTCTGACAGACTCTTTTTCATCTTCCGATTCTTCCTCGCCGCCCAGCAGGTTTACATCCAGGGCCAAGCCTTTCAACTCGTTAACCAGAACCTCAAACGAAGCCGGCACATTTGGCTTGCGAATCGGTTCACCCTTGACTATTGACTCATAAGTTTTGGAACGACCAAGAGTATCATCTGATTTAATTGACAGAATTTCCTGCAAAGTATGAGCTGCGCCGTACGCTTCCAGGGCCCAGACTTCCATCTCACCGAAGCGCTGGCCGCCAAACTGAGCTTTACCGCCCAACGGCTGCTGTGTAACCAGGGAGTACGGACCAATTGAACGCTGGTGAACTTTGTCTTCGACTAAATGATG
>CAZLGC010000006.1:0-12548 GCA_964559275.1 uncultured Candidatus Saccharibacteria bacterium | reverse complement strand
CCAGGGAGTACGGACCAATTGAACGCTGGTGAACTTTGTCTTCGACTAAATGATGTAGTTTGAGCATGTACATGATTCCGACTGTTGTGCGTCGATCCAGAGGATCACCGGTGCGACCGTCGTAAAGCTGAACCTTGCCGTCTTCTGGCAGACCGGCGCGCTGCAATTCTTTGCTGATGAAATCTTCAGAAACTCCGTCCAGCGCTGGGGAGGCAACTTTGTATCCGAGTTTCTGCGCCGCCCAGCCCAGATGCGTTTCCAGAATCTGTCCCAGGTTCATACGGGAAGTAACACCTAGCGGACTCAGAATAATATCAATCGGGGTGCCGTCCTCCAGGAAAGGCATATCGGCCTCAGGAATAACCCGGGAAATAACACCTTTATTACCGTGGCGGCCGGCCATCTTGTCGCCAACCTGGATCTTGCGCAGTTTGGCCACACTCACCTGGATGGTTTTGATAACACCGGTAGGAAGCTTGTCTCCCTGTTCACGGGAGAAAACTTTGATATCTACAATTTTGCCGTATTCACCGTGCGGCAGTGTCAGTGAGGAGTCTTTGACATCACGGGCCTTTTCGCCAAAGATTGCCCGGAGCAATCTTTCTTCAGGAGTCAGGTCCGCCTCGCCCTTCGGTGTAATTTTACCGACCAGGATGTCGCCGGTGCTGACCTGAGCGCCGATGCGGACAATTCCCTCTTCGTCCAAATCCTTCAGTTTCTCTTCACCAACATTGGGAATGTCGCGGGTCACAACTTCGGGACCCAACTTAGTATCACGAACATCGACAGAAAAATCTTCAATATGAATTGAACTGTAACGGTCTTCCCGCACCAGCTTCTCGGAAATAAGAACTGCATCCTCATAGTTGCCGCCTTGCCAGGAGAGGAAGGCCACTAACACATTCTGACCCAGCGCCAGCTCGCCGTTCTCGATCGAAGGTCCGTCAGCCAAAATCTGCCCGGCCTTAACCTGATCACCGATATTGACTATCGGGCGCTGGTTTATACAAGTAGATTGGTTGGAACGCACGAAGCAGTGCAGAGGATATTCATCGACATCGCCTTTTTTGGTCAGAACAGCTATATGAGAAGCGTCAATTTCCACGACTTTGCCGGCGTTAGCGGCTACCGCTACCTGTCCGGAATCACGAGCTACCTTTTCTTCAATGCCGGTACCAACCACCGGGGCATCGGGCTTAACACAAGAAACTGCCTGGCGTTGCATATTTGAGCCCATCAACGCCCGATTGGCGTCATCATGCTCAACAAAAGGAATCAGGGCCGTAGTGACAGAAATGATTTGCTTGGGTCCGACGTCAACAAAATCAACTTTGCCGGTCGGGGCATTCAGCGGATCACCCATGACCCGGATTTCAGCAGTTTCATTGGCAAAATGACCTCTGTTATCAATCTTAGTAGTAGCCGGTGCTGTCACCGCCTTTTCTTCTTGGAAGGCGTCCAAATATACAATTTCTTTGGTTACAACTGATTTAATTTCAACTTTTGGAACCTCGGCCGCTGCAATCTTGCCAGCCAATTCCTTCGTAATCTCAATTTTCTCCGGAACAATCTCTTTGCCTTTGGCATCAAGGACAGGCTTGTGAGTAGTCTTGCCAATCAAAGTTTTGGTGTCGCTGCCCGGAACCTCTTTCAGAACTTTTAGATACGGGGTTTCGATAAAACCATATTCATTAATACGGGCAAAGGACGCCAAATGACCGACTAAACCGATATTCGGACCTTCCGGAGTCTCAATCGGGCAAATGCGGCCGTAGTGGGAGTTATGAACGTCACGAACATCAAATCCAGCGCGCTCCCGAGAAAGTCCTCCTGGACCCATAGCGGACAAGCGGCGTTTATGCGCCAGTTCGGCTAAGGGATTCGTCTGATCCATGAACTGCGACAGCTGCGAAGAAGTGAAAAACTCACGGATGGCGGAAATCACCGGCCGTGAGTTGATAAGCTGGCTGGGTGTAACTGATTCCGCCGAAGTAGTACTCATCCGGTCAACGATGATGCGCTCCATCCGGGCTAGACCGATACGAAATTTATTCTGCAAAAGCTCGCCGACCGCGCGCACGCGGCGGTTACCCAAGTGATCAATGTCATCACCGTGACCGCCTTCGATATTGAGGCGGATAACCTCACGAATTATTTTCACCAGGTCATCTTTTTGCATGACCCGGGTTTCTTTGTTGTTGGGAGTATCAAGACCCAGGCGCTGGTTGATCTTGTAGCGGCCGACTCGACCCAGATCGTAGCGGTCAAAATTGAAGAACATTGCCTCGATCATCTGCTTGGCATTGTCAACTGTCGCCAAGTCACCGGGCCGGATACGTTTGTAGACTTCTTTGAGACCCTCACCGACACTACGGGAAGTGTCTTTGGCAATAGTAACATCGACGTAGCTCAAGTCCGGGTCGGTATCAACATCTTTGAAAAGCGCCTTAATTTCCTCATTACTACCGTAACCAAAAGCCCGCAGGAGCGCTGTCACCGGGACTTTGCGCTTGCGGTCTATCTTAACAGCGATGACGCCGTTAGCATCAGTTTCCATTTCTAACCAGGCGCCGCGGTTCGGGATAATCTTGGCCCCGAAAACTGTCTTACCCTTTACAACATCCTCGGTAAAAAACACCCCGGGGGAACGGATGAGCTGGCTGACAACGACGCGCTCAACCCCGTTCACAATGAAAGTTCCGCGGGGAGTCATAATGGGAAAATCACCGAGATAAATTTCCTGCTCCTTAATTTCACCCGTCTTTTTGTTGACGAGTTTGGCATTTACGCGTAGCGGTGATTCGTAAGTTATGTTTTTGTCACGAGCCCGTTTCTCAGTATACTTAGGCTCTTCGAAATTGTAATCGGTGAAGTGAAGCTCGAAATCAGTTTCTTGGTAGTCCTTGATCGGAGAAACCTCATCGAAAAGTTCCTGCAAGCCTTTGTTGAAAAACCAATCAAAGGAATCTTTCTGGATATTGATAAGCTCGGGCAGCTCCGTCTTATCGTTTATTTCGGAGAAATATTTACGTTTGGAAGATGTAGGGGAAGACACCTCCGGCTTCGTTTTGGTTGGCATAAAAAGAGCTCCTTCTATGTATCCTCCCCAAATCAATGGGAAGAAAGGGATAAAACGAGTTTAAGCGACTAGCTGTTTTTCGCTAGAAAATAAGCAATTTGTGCATACTGCCCCAAAGATAGCAGTATTAATGAGAGTTGTCAAGGCCGAACTCCTAATTTTGCCTTGAATATAGAGAAAACTACAAAACTAGCATAAATATGCCAAACAGCGCCCTTTTTTGGCACTTTTCGAGGGTTACTCAAACCAGAGATTTATTCAGTTACCTAGATTATAGCAGAAAAAATTTCGACTAGTAAACAGGTTTTCCACATCTACCCCGGCAAAAAAGTAGGGGCCACCCGCAGGTTGGCCCCAGACGTTCCACGATTTTCGCTCGATCGAGTAGCACACCAGAAGCCAAAGCTGAACTCTTTGCTCTTCTGAGGGGGTCCCCCGGACCCTCGATATGACTGCTGACGCAGTATATCTGCACTACTCTGGGGGAAACACCTCCTGTCTTAGTTCGTCTTGTTGCGGTTGCTCGGTGAACCATCGCCTCCCGCCGTTTCCACATGACCCGACCATTCGGGCGGCGAGAGCAAATTAATAATAGCAACGAATTAAAAAATTACAAAAGAAATTTTCCACATCACTATTCATAAGTTCAAACCAAAAGACAAAATCAAAGCAAATCAAAACTAAAACTCCAAGGTGTTGGAGTTCTTTTATTTGAAATTTGGGTTGGGTTGCCTGCCTAAGGAAGGCAGGCTTGATTTGGAATTTTGTACTTTGGGTTTGGGTTTTGTGAAATCAGAGGCCAATCTCCGCTGCAATTTTTTTGAAACCCGCTAATGCCAACTCAATGAACTCATCTAAGCTCAAGCCTAGCTCCTCGCATTCCATAATGATATCTCGCCGGCAGTTGGCAGCAAAGGATTTATCTTTGAATTTCTTTTTGACTGATTTGACTTTGACATCCGCAACTTTCTTGGAAGGACGAACGAGGGTAGCGGCATAAATCAAACCGGTAATGGTTTCCCCGCAGCGAAGAGCGTAGTCGCGCTGGGATTTCGGCGGGAAGTCTTCTTCGAGATACTCGTTATTATGGGCTTTGATAGTATAGAGAATCTCTTCGGGGAAATCTTTTTTAGACAAAATCTCACAGGTCTTCAGTGTATGCTTTTTGGGATCAGCTTGTGTTTCCTCCCAATCCAGGTCATGCAGCAAGCCAATGATCCCCCACTCTTCTTCATCCTCCCCGAGCTTGTTTGCCAACTCTCTCATTACCGCTTCGGTTTCCAGGAAGTGGTTTAGATTAGCCTGTTCTTTATTATGTTTTTTGACGAGAGCCAGAGCCTCGCTTCTGATTATAGGAAGAGACATTAAAATTTAATTATTCCGTAACCTCGATACTATAACCTCCCCAGACTTCCCCGCTCAGTTTGTCGACATATACCGCTGTCTGCCCTTCCGGGGTCGTGAACCATACTACAAAGACCGGGCGCTGGAACTGATCTGGGAACTCTGACATGGTATTAGGATCATCATTGGTAATTACAACCTGCGTGACCTCAATACCGTCCTGACCCGCATCGACACCCAAATACTCAGCCGCCTTCGTAACTGCCTCTTCAGAAGTAACGAATTGTTCGTAATCCTCTTCGGTAATTTTATAGATGAGAATGGAACTGTCGATGAAGTAATCAGGCTCCCGCGACAGCATTTCTACATAGGAAACTTCATTTTGCCGACGAGCAAAGAACTCACTCATCTGGTAGAATGTAGCGCTGATAGCAAGATAGGATCCGGGCGGCGGCAAAGTTTCCTTGGAGTGCCAAGCCGTCACATTCCCTTCTCCCAGAGAATGCTCGGGCACACCGCCTCCGAAATAATCTACGTAAATGTGGTCAATATCATTTATTTCCATCCACTTGGCCAGACGATTCAAATCCTGCCCCCAATCAAGATTTGAATCAACCGAGTACTTATAGCCGTTCTCGTTGACGCCGATGAATTCATTGAAATATGAGAGATAGTAAGGATATGCGAACAGCGACGCTAGTATGTACCATACGACCAAGGCAGTGGTGACAAACAGAGAGAAATCAAGCCAGCCGGCCTTTTTGGTTGTGACGGCTCGCTTGCGCAGGTTACGCAGACAATAGAGCACGGCCCCGGCCACAATTACGTACAGGAACGGGAACGTGGGCAACATCCAGCGCAAACCGATATTCGCCTTGCTGTTGAATCCGGCCACCCAAAACATCAGCATGATCGTGACTAGGACGAAAATATCAAATCGGTTCCAGACCAGTTTACAGATCTTCTCAAACCAGCGCCCAAAGCGACCCTGGGTTTTGATTCCCCAGCTCTCCACCTCTTGGCCTTCCTTAGTTTTGATAACATAGCCCGGCCTGACTTTTTTCCAGTTGCGCGCCAGGGCCACGAAGCCGATGCCGATTGCCGAAAACGTCAGAATCAGCATCGCTGCCGGTACCTTCAACAAGAAAGATACCAGATAGAAATACCACCAGCCCTCGTTTTGGTAATCTCCCAGTAGGAAAGCGCTGTTGCCACCGCCAACCCGGGCAAAAACCATAACTGCTCCCGTAAAATAGGTCGTCATCGCTTTGCCGCCCGGCCACTTTGACATCTCCAGCAAAACAGGACGAGCCATGGCTCCTAATCCTTCATCCTGCGGCAAAGATTCTTTAATCAACCTTTCGTGTAAATCAGTCGGCATTTTAGCGGTGTGATGAACATACGGAATCACAACTAGCAAGTGCCCGAGAATAGCGATAACGATCCCAACAACAACGTATATCCAAATCCGCTTGGCCACCTGCGATTTAAACATTTTGGAACCGAAGAAATCTTTGATCTGTTCACGACGAACAATGATTGCTGCCAGCAACAGCAAACCAAAGTATGGGATTAGAAGAACGGCACTGAATTTGGCCAGCGAGGCCAGCGCAAAAGTAATCGTCGCCAAAATCATCGTCCACCAACCCGGTTTTTTAATGAACTTGGTGAAATAATATACCGAGATGAACATAAAAACTGTCACGCCGAAATCAGTCGTGACGTAATGCGAGTGGGCAATGATGTTGGGACTGAAGGCAAAAAGTGTCGTTGCCAGCAAGCCGGCTTTGATGCCAAAAAGTTCCTTGGTCCATTTGTAAACATAGATGCCGAGCAGGAAAAGTAGCAACATCGGCAAGAAGCGCGTATACAAAAACATCATTTCCGGATCATTGCCGCGCTCGTAGATGAACTTCCAGCCACACTCCCACTGGCCATTGATCTCGTCCGTCCAGGCCGGGATATCAGTCGGGAAAGTAAGGTCCTCCACAAAAAGCAACGGCAGAGCCGCCAGGTCTTTGATCAGAGGCGGATGCTCGGGATTGAGACGAAAGTCCTGGAACTTGAGATAGGAATAGCCCGCCGGAATATGCGCAATTTCATCGACAATTCCGGAATCACCCGGATGGTCGCCGCCCCATATAGCTGTTCCTGCTGAGCTGAAAAAGGACAGCAGGAACATAATGAACAGCAAAATTGCGACCACTGAACGTGGGTGTTTGGTTATCCATTTGAACATATTTTTTTATTTTAGCTGTTAACTATATCTCAATTATAGCTTTTTTCCGGCTTCTTTGAAAGTAGGACTTAATTAAACAAATCTATTATTCCCGGATTTGAAATTAGTTCCAGGATACCGTTAACAAGTAGTTGGGCCGCGATGGCAACCAGAATGATGCCGGAAATTCTGCCGAGGATATCCAGACTGTGCGGGCGGAGTTTCCTGGCAATTGGTCCGGCAAAGAAATAAGTCAGGAAAATTACTAGTCCCATTACCCCGCAGACTGCAGAAATCAGAAGCAAGTCAACAATAGAATTCCACTGGCTGGCCTGGGCGATGACTATTGCCGCAGTGGCTCCGCCGACCGCCATTGGAAATATCAAAGGAACGACAACGGAAGGTTTGTCTTTGTCGGTACCTTCCTCTTCTTTTTCCACCTTTTTCAGAGTCTCCGGCTTAAGTTCGGTTTTGTGACCACGCATCATTAATGGCATACCAACGAAGAAGAGGGCCAATCCGCCAGCGACAATCAAACCGCCGACTGTGATTCCCAGAATGCTCAGCAGCCACTGGCCTACCCAGGCGGAAATCAGGAGGACTACGATATATCCCCAGGTTACCTGCCAGGCAATATGACGCTGTTTGTCACGGGAATACTTACCGGTAATAGAGGCAATCGGCCCGATCATGGCCGGCGGGCTGAAGATTGACAGCAAACTGATAAACAGAACCAAAAGTTGACTAAAAGGAATAGTCATGAATTTGTTTGTTAATATCTATTTCCATTATACATCATTTGGGAAATAAATAGATACTATCTGGAAATACGTGCTGCCATTGATTTTTGGTTCCAAAATGATATAATGTAGTAAGTATTGCCTATTTATGAACATGGCTAGAAAGTTTAAAAACATCTTCATTCCGAATGACGGGAATAGCCACATTCCCCTGGCTTTGCGTAAGAAACCTCTGGCGACTTACAGCATTCTTCTAATTGCTATCAAGATTTTCGCCATCGTAGCCATTATAATTGCTCCCACACCAGCAGAGCTCGCCTCGGGAATTGATACCGGCATTTTGGTTTCTCTTACCAACCAATCCCGCGCCGATGCTGGACTGCCGGCCCTCGATACCAATCCGGCTTTGACAAACGCTGCGGCAGCCAAGGCCCAGTACATGATAGATACTCAGTCATTTGAGCATGGTGACCCTTGGACTTTTATCAGAGACGCTGGCTACGACTACTTATATGCCGGTGAAAATATAGCTGTCGACTTCACGACTTCGGAAGCTATTCACAATGCCTGGATGGCTAGCCCTTCGCACAAAGCTAACATTCTCCGGTCCGAGTACGAGGATATCGGTATTGCCGCCATCGGCGGAACTTTTGAGGGCCATGAAACCGTAATGGTTGTACAAATGTTCGGCACTCCCAAAGTCCAGGGTGTGACTACAACACCAACACCGACACCAACACCGGTAGTGACACCGACACCGACGCCAGTGCCGACACCGACCCCGGTGCCGACTGCAACCCCGACCCCGACACCTACACCTACACCTGATACAACCGCTCCGCCCGCGCCCAACATAACTTCACCTCTGGCGGGAACCATCCACGCTGATTTCCCAGATATAATCGGTAGTGCTGAAGTTAACAGCACCATCAGAGTATTTGATAATGACGGACTCATCGGCAAAACCGTAGCTGAAAACGGCCAATTCAGTCTGATTGGGCCCAGCGATGCGGATGACGGGCAACACACTCTAATTGCTGAAGCTACTGACAACGAAGGCAACACCAGCCCCGGCTCTGCCCCGATTACCATCACGATTGACAACACACCGCCGGTAATAGATCAAGCCAATACCAGCGCTCTTATTGATTTGGCTACGAATCAGGTTGAGGTCGTGGTAACCGTAAGAGATGATAATCTTGACGATGTTGTGGCCGGTGTCGATGACCGTACTGTTATTTTGGAACTTGTTGACGAGCAGTATATCGGCGTAGTAACTGATGCCAACGTTGACCAAAATGAACCTGAAGTTTTTGTAACTGCTACCGATAGAGCCGGCAACAGCGTTACCGAAAATATTGATAATTACAATTTCGGTGGCGTCGAAGCCGGCCCGGAACAAATCCAACGCACTCCGGGAGCAACCTTCCTGGGCGGAGTAGCTGAATACAGCGGCTATATCATTGCCGCCTTTGTGTTTTTCATCGCTTTCGTGCTGATCCTTAAGATATTCATTCGTTTCCGTATCCAGCACCCGCCGACAATCGTACACACTATTATCGTTTTAATTATCGCCGGGGTCCTGCTAATAATCTAATCCGGGGAATACAAAAACAGCCTCGCCGTGGCGGGGCTGTTTTTAGTTCTCTGTTATATCTCCCGAGGATTGGAGTTGATAAAGTTCTTGGTAGAGACCATTCTGACGCAGCAGATCAGAGTGGGTACCTTGTTCAATGATTTTGCCGTCCTTAAGAACAATTATCTTGTCGGCCCGACGAATGGTGGAAAAGCGATGAGCAATGATAAAGGTCGTCCGACCCTTTACCAGTTTCCAGAGTGCTTCTTGAACCAGGCGCTCGTTCTCAGAATCAAGATGAGAAGTAGCTTCATCCAAAATCAGGATTGGGGGATCCTTCAGCACGGCCCGGGCAATCGAAACCCGCTGTTTCTCACCGCCGGATAACCTGACACCGCGTTCGCCAACCAAAGTTTGATAGCGATTGGGTAACTTATCGATAACTTCCTCAAGATTTGCGATCTTGACCGCACCAGCAACATCCGCAGTTTTTGGATCAATATCTCCATAGGCAATATTGTTGAGGATAGTCTCGTTGAACAGGATATTTTCCTGGGTCACAATTCCGATCTGTTCACGCAGAGATCGTTGTTGCACCGTCTTGATATCTATTCCATCAATCAAAATATTGCCTTTAACCGGATCGTAAAAGCGATTCAGCAGATTGGCTAAAGTGCTTTTGCCAACACCGCTCGGGCCGACAACCGCAATGACACTTCCAGCTTCTACACTAAGATTGATGTCATCCAGGACCATTTCCTTCTGATCATAGCCAAAAGAGACACCGTCAAATTTGACACGACCTTTTATTTTTGGCATCGGCTTGGCAGCAGGCACATCCTTGACTTCAACGCGCTTGCGCATCAGGGCATAGACCCGGCCGATTGCCGTCAGCCCTTGCTGCATTTTTGTGTAGGTGTTAGTCAACTGATACAGCGGTGCATGGAGCTTGGCTAGGAAACCGATGAACAGGACAATTGTACCGACGGTAATCTCACCGGCAGCCGCTAGCCAGATGCCATACCCAAATACGCCTATCTGGGAAGCTATGAACAGTAGATTTCGATAGAAGCCAGAGTTAATCCAGAGTTTGACTACGTCATACTGACGGTCAAAAGCTCGTGTCATTTGCCGGTCCACTTTCTTGCACTCAAATTGCTCGCCACTGTAGGCCTTGACAGCCTCGATATTCGTCATTGCATCCCAGGCGGAACCATAGCTTTTCTCCCACAATTTATTGACCTTCTCCTGCTGCGAAGAGATCTTTTTGGTGATGAAATAGGTTATCAGAACATAGATTGGAATTGTGGCAATAGCTACCAAAGCCAGCTTCCAGCTTTGCGTGAAAATCACTATTGCGATGGCAACGAAGGATATAGCCGGAGACAGAATGCTAGCAAGCATAGCATCTACAACCTGCCAGGAAAACTCCGTGGCCCGGTCGATTTTTTTCATGACACTACCTGATTTGTTCTTGACGTGGAAACGTAGGGACAAATTCTGAACGTAACTAAACGCCTTCAACATTAGATCCCGAGTGTAGTAGTTGGCTACGTATTCGACGTTGCGGTGAAACCAAGTATCGAAAACATAGAACAGGACTTCCGCTGCTCCCCAAAAAATTAAAATGTAGATTATGCTCTGCCATTCACTTGCAAACTGGGAAACGCCTTCGGCAATACTGATCACCTTGTCTGTTAATATCTTGTATACATAAGGCCCAACTAAGCCCAAAATGGCGGTGATTACGGACAACACCAAAATCAACGCAATCTTTTTGCGATAAACTTTCAGATCTTCAATTATTTGCTTAAGTGTCGACATCCTAGGCGAATTGACCTAATTATTATAAAACCCCGCCGGTGCGGGGCCCTCGTCCAAGTGACTCTGGTGTGAAAATCAAGTGAGATGACACCAAGACAAAGGACAAGATACCCCGAAAGAAACAACTCGAGTTGTCTGGAAGGTTGTGTTCATGTCCTTTCTCTTAAGTTAATGATAAGGCCTGGTCGAAGCCAGGAAAATGTTCGGTTAGCATTATACCGCAAGTCTCCAAATATGACAAGTAGAATCAAAAAAAGAGGTATCTTTCCTCTTTTTAAAGCCGAAAACTCTACAAAACCCCGTTACCGCCTAATTGTTCCAATAGTGCTGCTTCTGCCGCATTTTCGCTGGCTTCTTTCTTGTTTACGCCCTCGCCGGTCGCCAACAACTTGTCACCGACGTAAACCCCGACTTGACATCGATAGCTCTCGTACTCCCCCTCCTCAGCCAATTTCTGATAGATCGGGTTTTCGTCATATTTTTGGTGGATCAATTTTTGCAGAGCGGATTTGGGATTATCCTGCCCGGCTCGCTTGGTCGCGGATTCTAGACGGGAAAGAATGTGTTGTTTGATGAATTTTCGGGCCTTGCGCTCGCCGCGGTCGACATAAATAGCCCCGATAATCGCCTCAACGGCGTCGGCGTATATCTGCTGCCGGCTTCTTTCCGTGAAGCAATAATCAAACGGCTCGTCGGAAAAGCGCACAAATCCGGTCAGTCCGATCTTGTCCGCCACCTCGGCCAGGAAAGTATTACTCGTCAGTTCACTTTTTAGATTAGTCAGCTCTTCTTCGGAATAGTCAGGGTGGTCTTTAAAAACTATCTGGCTAATGTAGGAACCAAGCAATGAATCACCTAAAAACTCCAGCCGCTCGTAATGCGACTGGTGGCTGGTCTTATGACGCCCAAAGCAGGAATAGTGAGTCACTGCCTGGCGCAAAAGATCTTTGTTCCGAAAACGGATGCCGATTCTTTTTTCAATATCTCGCAAATCCTTCATATTATATTCGTATTTCCATCAAATCTTCCGCCTCAGTAAGCTTGCCGGTAAAAGTAGTGGCGGCGGCCTTGATGTCATCTTCGCCGCAATGGGGAGAAATATGAGTAAGAACGAGCTCTTCAACCCCGGCTTTGTTGCCGATAGCCGCAGCCTCAGCTGGCGTCAGATGATTAGGTGCCGTCTGGTCATTAGGATTATTAGCTTCGGAAACAAGCAGATCAGCACCCTTGCTAAGTTTATATAGGGCTTTACACATGCCGCTGTCGCCAGTGAAAGCAAAAGACTTGCCTTTGTGACTAAAGCGGTAGCCGACGGCCGCCATGCTGTCGGTGTGTTCAACGGCCATTGACTCCACCTTGATTTTGCCAAATGATATGGCGCTGTTCTCCACCTCCTGAATATTGAGGCGGAAGGGCAGACTGTCGTAATCATCCGGCAACAATGTCTGCAGCAATGTCCAAAGCGTGCGCTCGATTCCCCTGGGGCCGAAAACATTCAGAGTTCGCCCGCGGGCATCGGGAACGTTCCAGAGATAAAGATGAATTAACGGGACGAAGTCAGAGACATGATCGGGGTGCTTATGAGTTATGAAAATCGCCTCAACTGTCATCGGATCAATGTCAGCCTCGCGAAAACGACGCATAGTGCCACTGCCAATGTCAATCAGGAAATGTGATCCCCAGCCGGAACAATCAATAGCGGTGGTAGATCTATCTTTTTGCTGGTGGCAAGTGCCAGTCCCTAGGAAAGTTATTTTCATGGTAGGA
>CAZLGC010000005.1:0-42660 GCA_964559275.1 uncultured Candidatus Saccharibacteria bacterium | reverse complement strand
TAACAAATTTACTGGTTTACTCACAAGATGTTTTCTGGGGATAAGTGACACAAAAACAAAAAATATAAAATTAAAATGAAAAAGAAATTAAAAATTAAAAAATTTAAACACTACTTTTCGTTTAGAACTACGAATTCTGCTTCGGGAATTTTGTAGACCGGCAATTTTTCCTGAAAATTTTCCAGCGCGGCCAATTCTTTCTTTTTTCCCGGCACAAAGTGGCAAAAAACTTTAACTGGCACCAGCCCCAGCCCGCTGGCCACACAATTTCTACTATTGGTATGAAAATATCGAGAGGCAGCATTGGCACCGGCGGAAGACCCACCATAAACTTTTCCTGCCAGCAACTTTTTTAGATTATTCATCGCACCCAATTTCTCGATCAATTTCTCATTCTCTCCTCCGCGCACGTAAATCACATCGGCTCGTTTGATTTGGCCAGTAAATTTTTCAATTTTTTCAGCTGCCAGTTCAAATTTCAGCTTCTTGTCCGGTACGGCCTCACTAAATTTTTGTTGGTCATCGTTAAATAACCAATCCCATTCTTCGTTGGGTCTAGCAAAATAAACCAGCAAAATTTTTGTCGGCTCCTCTACCCCTTTTACCATTTCGCGAAAAAAAGCCGGGTTAGATGGAACCGGTTTACTCGTCGCGCCGCCGTGGAATATGAATCTAGCCACTTTTACTCTTATTTATAAGATAAACTGACATAGTTATTATCCAAGCTAATACTGTGAAAAATACCATCCATTCCAAAAAGGGATTCAACCAGAATTCCGGACGTATATCAGGAACTGACAAAGCTTTCCCCTGGCTGTAACCCAAAATTTTGGGCATTATCAGAAAAATCGCAAAGGCCGCCACTGTAATCACCCCAGGGATTACTAACCACCGCGAAATTTTTTGGCGTGTGTCAAAAATAATAATCAAGGTAAACAAAGAAATGGCTGCCAGTCCACCCCGAAAAAATGTCATGGCTACAGGAACATGATAATCCATATTGTTCATCGGGAAAACGCCCACTAAGCTCGCAGCGATGCCGGTTACCACGCCCACAGCGGCAGCTAGATAGGAATACCACCTGCCTATATAAACTCCTAGCTCAAACATAAAAAAGGCCAAAAAAATACCGCCAATAATGAGACAGATATTGAAAACCCAGGCCAAGTCAGAAACACCTCGCTGCCCTAATTCCGAGATGAAATGATTTAGAAAGGAATATGATTCACCCTTGCTGCCATGATAAAAAAGAGCTGTTACCAAAGCCCCAATAATTATTGTGCCGGCACCGATGAGGCCGGGGATATATATTAGTTTTCCAGTATTTGTTTTCATGGGTTTATTATAGCACCTTTTTATACCTTGACTGAAAGCCCCAGAGATGATAGTTTTTCTAGAACCACGAAAGGAGGTATGCATGTTATTTGATCCTTACGACAAAGACCTGGCCGAAATCTGCCAGCTGGTTACACGAGAGTTCACCAGTGCCGGCATGACCGCAGCCGAAAGCCGAACTATGGTCCGCGACACACCGGATTTCCATGAAGGGATGATCCTGCTCTCCGTTCTCTACGCCAGAGCCAAAGGAGAGGTGCCGCCCCTCAGGACTTTCGCCCGCGTTCGTCCCAGGAATGGCGGGACTGCTAAGGCAGTGATCAATCCGATCGGCACCAACGCCGAGGTCACTTCTCCCCAGACAGTGCAGGAAATCGTACTGCGTTTTGAAGAGCCGCTGACTGGCCACTGGCTGATCAGCCTGAGGGAATCTTACGGAAACGGTAAGATCTGGTTTCTGGCCAGCGATTTCGAGTCGGTAGACTAAGAAAGGAGGTATTATGAGCTCAGTCGGAATCAAGCTTGGCCAAGCCAAATTTATCTCTGAGTTCGAAGCTGTGCACACAGTTCGCGTTGCCGGCACTTGTCCCAATCCAGACTGCCAGCAACCGTTTGATGTGACCTTTGACCTCAGGGAGAATCCCCGCGCCCAGTATCGCTGTAAGTGCGGGACACTCATGATCAACCCAGCCCAGGAGGCCGTCATTATTGATCGCTGAAAACATCCTAGGACCTTGCCTTCGAAGCAGGGTTCTTTTCATAAAAAGAGAAAGCCTCTATTCCCGGAAAGGATAGAGGCTTACTTGTCAGGCCAGAGGTATCGGACCGATCTCGTGGGCCAGTCCCAGCGTCACTACCCGCTCCGCCGGCAACATCGTAGATTTCCTGATCATATCCAGTACCTGGCGCTCATTCAGTTTGCCATCAGATCGCTCTGTGACAATCCGAATATACTGCTCTTGGAGATAATCCAGGTCGCTGACTTCAGCTTGGCACTCAGTCAGTGACCAACAACCTCCTTGCTTGAAATGAGTAGCCAACTCGTGCAACTTGAGACTTGAATTCGGAGTAATGACACGGTATTCTCCGGCGAGAAAAATCGGTACCATGATAGAAGCTACGTATCCGACCGCTACCGTCCGCAGTAGCAGATCAGGCTTGGCTTCGACAATGCTCCTGAGAACATCGTAGATACCAAGGCCAGCGTAGACATCCCCGCCAGAGGAATGGAGAACAATCGTTAGCTGATCTTTCCCGCTGAGCTGACCGGCGGCGAGCACCACTCCTTTACCAAAATCTCCTAGAGTCTCGTTGTTGACTCCCTCGGCAATCCAGAAGACTTTTTGAATTGCCGGTCTATCTTTTTTCATACTTTCCCTCCGTTGGTTTGATGAACCTTGGATACTATATTAGTTTCACCGGGAAGTCAATACTATTTTCCCCATAACTAAAGCAGGGATTGGGCAATGCCCAATCCCTACTTGATATACAGAATACGTTATTTCATTTTGCGACGAATGAAGGCCGGAATATCCAGCTCTTCCTCGTCCTCTCCCCCGGTCGGGGACGGCTCTGACATCGCCGGAGCAGTCACTTTCTTGCGTTCGAAAGTGCGAGTCTTTTTCGGCTGCGGAGATTTAGGTGCGGCCGGCGGCTCGAAGGCCTTTTTGGAGAAAGGGGAAGATGCCTTGCCGCCCGGTTCAATCGTGGTTCCCCACGGAGTCCGGATAGGCTTTTCTTTCTTCTCAACCTTCTTTTTCGGCTTTTTACCTTCTTCGAAGCCGGTAGCCACAACTGTAATTCTGAATTCGCCTTTTTCAATTTCTTCGTCAACCACCGCCCCGAAGATAACCTTGGCATCAGGATCAGCTGATTCAGTGATAACCTTGGCCGCCTCATCAATTTCGAACATACCCAGATCAGATCCGCCAGTGATATTGAAGAGAATGCCCTTGGCTCCGTCAATTGACATTTCCAGAAGCGGGCTTTCAATTGCCTTTTTAGCTGCTTCAACGGCCCGGTTCTCGCCGGATGACTGGCCAATACCCATCAGAGCAGAGCCGGTGTTTTGCATCACCGCCTGCACGTCGGCAAAGTCGACATTAACCACACCGGGAACTGTGATCAAATCGGAAATACCCTGGACACCCTGGCGCAGCACGTCATCGACGATAGAGAAAGCTTCAACCAGTGAAGTTTTACGATCAATTATCTGCAGGAGCCGATCGTTAGGAATAGTGATCAGCGTGTCAACGCGCTGCTCTAGATCCTGCAGGCCGTCTTCGGAAATAGCTCGACGCTGGGAACCTTCAAAAGTGAAAGGCCTGGTGACGACGCCGATTGTCAGGGCGCCGACTTCCTTAGCAATATCGGCAATGACCGGACCGGCACCGGTTCCGGTACCACCACCGGCACCGTAAGTCAGGAATATCATATCAGCCCCTTCTAGAGCTTTCTTGATATCTTCCTGTGATTCCTCGGCGGCACTGCGGCCTACCTCGGGATTCATCCCAGCACCAAGCCCCTTAGTGAGAGTTTTGCCGACCTGCACTTTTTTAGGAGCTTCGTTGTGGTGGAGGGCCTGAGCATCGGTATTAATGGCGATGAACTCAATGCCCTTGAGGCGGCTTTCCATCATGCGGGTGATAGCGTTACCGCCCCCGCCGCCAATGCCAATGACTTTGATTTTGGCGGAAGTTTCTAAATCAGGTTTGATTTCCATATAACAATAGTTGGTTAGATCTAGCTTCTCCACCAGTTGAGAAGAGATCATTAAATGTTTTTAGTCTTCAAGTTGACTTGTGACGGTGTCGCCAAGACAACTTGACCACTAAAATTCCGGGCCGGGCCCGGAATTGAATGTTTCAGATTGTAGATACCGCTAGGGAAGAAAAGTTTTGAACCATTTCTTCATCTTATCAACGGTATCGTTAACTGAGCTGGGAATGCCACCGAGTGAGAAGCGTCCACCTTTAACCTCGGAGCCTGAGCCCCATAATACCAAGCCTACAGCTGTGGCAAAAGCCGGGTCATCTATCTTTTCCACCGTCACCGGAACTTCCTGCGGCATGCCGATCTGAGCCGGCAGACGTAGTTCTTCTTTCGCAAAATCCACGATATCCGGCAATTTGGCTCCCCCACCGGTCAAAACTGCACCGGCCGGAAGCTGTCCGCTTTTGCCTACTTTCTTTAATTCTTTGTCAACGAGCGAGAATATCTCCGCTAGTCTGGCTTCAATAATATTGGCGACCTCTTTGCGGTCGACTATCTGCTCTTCATTTTGGTC
Organism: uncultured Candidatus Saccharibacteria bacterium; assembly: GCA_964559275.1. GTDB lineage: Bacteria > Patescibacteriota > CALEFQ01 > CALEFQ01 > CALEFQ01 > CAZLGC01. Next base: position 38,039 of record CAZLGC010000005.1, on the reverse strand, counting down.
AATTTTGCCAAGATCAATTTCCTCGCGGTCAGTTATGCTCGCCGGCAGTGCAGTTCCGTACTCGAGTTTTACTTTTTCCGCGATATCAACAGAAGTCCTGAGACCGATGGCAATATCGTTAGTAATGTGCTCCGAACCGACTGGTATAACCTTGGTGTGAACCAGATCCCCTTCTTCGTAAACAGTCAGCCCGGTGGTTCCGGCGCCGACATCGATCAGAATCACTCCCAGCTCCTTTTGCCGCCTGGTCAAAACAGCTTCGGCTGCAGCCAGGGGGGCCAATACCAGATCATCGATATCAACTCCAGCGCGGTAGATGCACTTGGTCAGGTTCTTGATGAATGAAGAAGCTCCCTGAATGATATGAGCTTCGACTTCCAGTCTGACTCCGCTCATGCCGACCGGGTCTTTGATACCTTCTTGGTCATCAACTATAAATGTTTTGGGTACAACGTGCAGAATCTCATAGTTAGTTGGGAGAGTTATCGCCTGGGCAGCTTCAATCACCCGGGCAACGTCATCTTCACCAATTTCACCGTCAGCTCTGGAAACCGCAATAACCCCGCGGCTCAACTGCGACTCGATGTGAGCGCCGCCGATGGAAACATAGGCTGATTCAATCGGGATGCCAGTCACTCTCTCGGCCTTCTCGAGCGCCGTTGAGATACTGCCAACCGCTTCTTCGACATCAACCACCACGCCTCGCCGGATGCCGGCGGAGGGTGCCATGCCAATTCCTATGATATGAGGTTTAGACTCATCGGCTGACTGTTGTCCGACTATGACTCGGATTACGCTGGAGCCGATGTCCAAACCAACTATGATTTCTTCACGCGCCATCTGGGAAAGTTCTCGGTTGATGAACAATTTTATTGCTCGAGGGAGCTCCTAAATTTGTTCAAGATCAACCTCGTAAAATTAATTATAGTCTAGTTACTAAATTAGTCAACTAAAAACTCTTCGGTAATTTCTAGCCCGCCACGGCTGTAATTATCTTGGGAAGAATAATCAGGCAGCCAACCGCCGCGGCCCCGATCGCAGCAATCAGGACTGCGCCCCCTACCATATCCTTAACAACCTTGATTGTGGGATGGATATCAGGATTTAAGAAGTCTATCAGCTTCTCTAGAGCGGTATTAACAAGCTCTAGAGACATTACAGTTACTATAGCTAAAACAATTATCGCCCACTCTACCAGACTTGCTCCTAGCCATAATAATAGGATAATAGCTACCACCGCCAGAATCAAGTGAATCTGAAAATTTCGCTCGCATACCAACCCCGTGCCGATACCGTTGCCGGCCGTCTTGAAGCTGTTAGCAAGGTTCTGCTTAGGTTTAATGGGACAGCTCTGGTTTGACGTCGACATTAAATTCTTCTGTTAATTGCTGTTGCTTCTCATTCATTTCTACAGACTGCGACTGCGAGACACCTTCGTGATCATAACCGGTTAGATGTAGTATACCATGAATAAGCAAATATTTTAAGCCCGAAAGCCCGGTTTTGTCCGCTGGCTGCGACAACTTCTTGGCTTCATCAAGATTTATCACTACTTCACCCGCTTTTGCTCCTGACTTTTCACCCTGAAGCGGAAAACTGAGAACATCCGTAGTTCCTGACCGATGCTTATAAATGGTATTCAAATGTTCCATTCGATCTGGATCAACTATCACGATACTAAGCTCGAATTCCTTTTGCTCCAGTTTTCCCAAGACCTGACGAGCAAAATCTATGACACCTTGGTCATCAATTTTGCCTGAAGCCAGATTTGTAACCGACACCTCTAGCATCTTATTGGGCTGATTTAGTCGGGTCGTAGCCATTCTCTACTTCCACGCCGTCACTGAAACCATCACCATCGGTATCAGTTTTGTTCGGATCAGTGCCGAGCTCCTCTTCCCGCGAATCTGTCAGGCCATCATTATCAGTATCGGTCTCGACCGCCGAGTCATCTGTCGGTATAATCTCGGCCGCCCGATTATTTTCGTAGGCCTGATAACTGAAATAAGCAACTACGGCAATCGCTATCACCAGGAAGACCATCAGCAGTAATGATTTGTTACTGCGCTGTTTGTCAACTTTGTCCGGCAAACGCGGTGCCTGACCCGGCTCAACTGGTATCAATACTTTTTCTTCGTCGTCACTCTGGCCGAAATCAACAAAACCATCACCGCTGTTGGAAGCAGCGGGATTCTGTTTCGGAAGATCGTCAGTTGCCGGTATTGGTTTTGCCAAATTTCTTCAGGCGGTCAGGTTTTTCCTGACAATTTTTTGGACCAAAGATCCGTCCGCCTGGCCCTTTAACTGAGGCATGACCTGCCCCATAACTTTGCCCATGTCAGCCGGTGAAGAAGCCTTGGTTTTGGCGATTGCATCTTTGACAATTTTTTCTATTTCTTCTTCGGAAAGCTGATCGGGTAAGTATTTCTCTAAAATTTCTATCTCCGCTTTCTCTTTGTCTGCTAGTTCCTGGCGTCCGCCCTTTTCATACTGAGCAACTGAATCTTGCCGTTGTTTAACTTCTTTGCTGAGAATTGCGATAACATCGTTGTCGCCGAGGTCTGATTTTTTTTCGATCTCCTTGTTCTTTATAGCCGCTCGGACCATTGTCAAAACCTGGACAGTCTTTTCGTCCTGGCTCTTTTTGCCCGCTAGAAAATCGTCGTTAATCTTGGTTGCTAGACTCATCTTTTTTTAGATCACTTTTAGTATCGCTATTTTCGGCTCGTTTTTCTTTAAGAGCTTGGGGCCGGCGCATCTGGAAAAGACGTTGCTGGCTGCGGCGGAATTTGTGCATACCAAAAAGCCCCATGCGCTTGAGGTATTCTCGGCGCTCCATTATCCGACGCTTGCGCGTAGCTTCCTGCTTCTGAATAGCTTTGCTCTTCTTCTTTTGATGGAAGCGCTGGGCGCGAGCCCGATAAATATTGCCGCTCTGCTGTAGCTTCTTATTGAAGCGGCGGAGCATGCCTTCGATGGATTCTTTTTCCTTACGTTTTACTTCTACCATCAAATCACCCCCTTTGGTGATATTAATTTCAAACGAAACTTACCTTTTTGTAACAAAAGGTTCGACCTTTTCAGGTAGTTATATCGTAATACAAAAAAAAGAAGATGTCAACTGTGAACTAGAGTTCTCCAACCAGCTTCTTACCACCCACTAAGTGCATATGTAGGTGATTTACTATCATCTCCACATGCGGTCCGCCTTTGTTGATCACCAACTTAAAACCGGTTTCTTTAACACCCTCTTTCTGGGCAATTTCATCCACTGCCAGCAGCATTTCCGCTGCCGCATCCTTGTCCTGTTCTTCCAGCTCTGTCACGGTCGCGACATGCCTTTTGGGAACGATAATAATATGTGAAGGCGCGGCCGGGTTGATGTTTCTAAAAGCAACTACCTTGTCGCCGCGGTAGACGAACTCCGCCGGTGATTTACCAGCGATGATTTCACAAAATATACATTCCATAATTTTCCTTTTATTACTAAATTATTTTCCCCAAGGTTGTGTCCGGAGTAACATCATTGATTCTCACTTCTTGTACAGAATTGACGGGCTTAGTTTCGGGTATTTTAATCAAGATGCCTTCTGCGCTGACTCCCTGGTCTGATTTGGTCATCAAAATCTTCAAATCTCGCCCCCGCAACCGAGATCGGAAAGCAAAATTAAGTTGCTCACTTAAGAACCTTAGCTTGCGGCTCCGCTCAATCGCGACCGAGGGATCAATCTGACCGGGGAGAGCAACTGCTTTGGTCCCTTCCCTTTTAGAATAGCGAAATACATGAATCTTGGCAAAAGCCACCTGTTTACAGAAATCATAAGTCTGCCCGAAGTCTACTTCATTTTCACCCGGAAAACCCACGATTATATCGGTGGAAAGAAAAATCCCCGGCAACTCATTCCTGGTTTCACCGATAAGCTTGGTAATCTCCTGCATCCTATAGTTTCGCCCCATAGCTTGTAAAACGCTGTCCGAACCACTCTGAATCGGCAGATGTAGAAAGGGACAAATTCGCTCCTGAGCCATAATTTCCAGAATTTCTTTAGAAAAGTGTTGCGGCTCAACTGAGCTGAGGCGCACGCGCAAATTAGCGGTGTTTTCCAGAATTTTTTTAATCAGACCTGGTAATTCAACTTGGCCGTCCCGATACTGCCCGATATGAACCCCCGTTAGGATAATCTCTTCGGCTCCTCTATTCTCGATCTTTTTCACTTTCTCAATTATCTTGCTGGTGGCAATGCTTAGCGGCTTTCCCCGCAGCTTCGGCACCACACAATAAGTACACCCTTCAGCACACCCTTCCTGGATCTTCACCAACACTCGCGTCCGTCGAGTTTCAATTCTAGATTTTAGATTTCTTTTTGATTTTTGACTTTGAATTTTTAATTTTGAATTTATGATACTAAAAGCTCTCTCCTTCTCCTCATTAAAAATAGCTAAATCAACCTCGGGCAAATGTTTTTGGACCTCGGCTCCACACCCCAGCACCACAATTTGGCTGTTTGGATTTCGGTGTTTGAATTCCCTGAGTGCCTGGCGCGATTTGCGATCGGCTACCTGGGTAACCGAACAGGTATTTATGACAAAAAAGTCGCTAACCTCTTTAGGAGAAACAACCTCAAAACCAGCTTGGGCAAATTCCGCTTGCAGATCTTGGATTTCGGCTTGATTGAGCCGGCAACCAATTGTTTTAAAAGCAATCTTTGTCATGGTGTCTATACCATAATCAGGCCGACCGGTCTTGTCAATTTGCAAACAAAAACAGAGGGCAGACTTATACCCTCTGTTTTCATTCTATTTGGAAGTTTTTTTGTCGCTGTCTGTCTCAACTTGCTTTGGTTTAGCCTTGGCCTTATCCTGCAGGCCCTTTTTCAGGTAATCTATCATCTTATCCTGGGTAATTACTTCTTGTACTCCCGATTCCATATCACGCACTATGATAGTGTCATCAACCGCTTCTTTCTGGCCCAGAATTAGCGTGTAGAGAACTTCTTTCTTTTCGGCCTGCTTGAGCTGGGATTTGAGACTGTCCCGGCCCACCGATTCAATTACATCAATACCGGCCAAATACAAGTCTTCAAATATCTTGAAGCTCTGTTTTTTGGCTTTTTCACCCAGCTGCGAGAGGAAAACCTGCGGCCCGGGGTTTTGCGGTGCCTCTATCTTCTTTTCCTTCATTGCCATGATCAGACGCTCGACACCAAGGGCGACCCCCACGGCCGGCGTGGGCTGACCGCCTAAAATTTCGGCTAAGCCGTCATAGCGACCGCCGCCGCCGTAAGAGCTTTGGGCAATTTCATCACCGCTAACACCTGCCGGCCAGACTTCGAAGACAGTCCGGTTATAATAATCAAGTCCGCGGACGATACGTGAATTCAATTCATAGGGTATATCCAGCTCGTCCAGGATTTCCAGCAATTCCTTGAAGTGGTTGTGACAAGTATCACAAAGATTATCGAACATCTGCGGCGCATTAGCCGCCAGACGCTGGCATTTCTCTTCTTTACAGTCCAACAGACGCAGCGGATTAGTCTTGAATCGTTTTTTACAGTCAGGGCACATTTTATTCTGGTGCGGGCGGTAATAATCAATCAGAATCTGCCGGTACTCCGGCCGACACTCCTTGCAACCGATGCTATTCAACTGAACAATGACATCACTGAGACCAATTCGCTCCAAAATCCGCCAGACGATCTGGATGATCTGGGCATCAAGCGCCGGTTTGTCACCGCCCAAGGTTTCGACATTGATCTGCCGAAACTGGCGGAAGCGACCAGCCTGAGGTCGTTCCGCTCGAAAAAGTGAGCCGAGTGAATATAATTTAACCGGCTGCGGGCGGGAATTCAGTCCGTTTTCAATGAAAGCCCGCATGACGCCAGCAGTAAATTCGGGGCGCATCGCCAGTTTATCACTGCCGCGATCATCAATAGTAAACATTTCTTTAGAAACAATGTCAGTTCCCTCACCGATAGCCCGGGCAAACAGGTTGATGTCTTCCAAAACCGGCGTTTCAATATAACCGAAATCATAGGAGCGCAAAACACTCTCCGCTGTTTTGAATATGAAGTCATAATACAGCCACTCTTCAGGCAGGATATCGTGCATACCCCGAGGGTGCTGCCATTTCTGCTGACGCTTGGTAGGCTCTTGCTTCAAGGGCAGTGCCTGCTTCTTGGGTTTGGATTTGGTCCGCGGTTTGCGCTTGAGCGCCCGGCGGGTTGTTTTTTTCTTTTTGGTAGCCATATTTTATTAAATATCTATACCGACTCTTACATATTATAAACTGGTTGCTCGATTAGTTTAAATTCTGAAAACGGCCAGGCCCTAAGCATAACTTTGCCGATTATGTATTCATAAGGCAGTGTCCCCCAGCTGCGGGAATCAGAGCTGGCGTTACGATTATCACCCATCACAAAGTAACTTTCCGGGCCGACTTCCACTACTTTGCTGCCTGGTGTACGCTCATGTGGGCTGAGATAAGGTTCGTCTAATTGTACGCATTCCGGATTAGCATCATTGCAGATATAAACCTGCCCGTTCTCTATCTTGACAGTCTCACCGGGCAGACCAATTACTCTTTTTATATAGTACTCACTGGGCTGGCGCGGAAAACGGAAAACTACCACGTCTCCTCTTTCCACTTCGTCAAAACGATAACTTATCTGATCAACAATCAAATAATCATAATTGGAGAAGCTGTCCTCCATACTGTCACCTTTTACAGAAAATGGCTGAGCCACTACAAACCTAATCGGGACTATAATAATCGCCGCGATTATGACTATTTTGACCAGTTCCCAAAGGAAACTGCCAGCTGCAGACTTTTCTGATTTGTTTTGGCTATTGATTAATTTCTCAGACATAGCATGCGTAAAACTTACCTGCCAAAGCAGGGCTTGTTATCGAGTGTTTGGCAGTATAACAGTTTTTTTCCACAAAGGCAAGCGGGGCTTGATTGACGAAAGAAGCCCTTAAAGGCTATAATGAAAACACCAATTAGCCGTCAAGTCCGGACGGATTTGTTTAGTTAAATAATGCCGAAAAGATTTTTTGACATCGCAAATCGGGACACTGGCCCCAGCCAGTTGGATTTGCGTAAGGAAAAAAAAGGCAGTTCATCTCCTGAGCTGACTGCAGAAGTATCTGAGCCGGCTGAAGACATCCTGGATCTTTCTCAAACAGCCAAAGCAGAAGAGAAAACCACCACTCCACCTGAGGAGAAAACCGTGTCGGAAGCTACAGACGTCAAGCCAGTCGCGCCCCCGTCTTCTGAGACGAAGGCTACCCCTTCGGAAAAACCAGAACCTCTGGATTTATGGGAAGAGCATGAACATAAAGAAACAGAAGAAATCTTCCCAGAAGAAGACAGTCCCGCTAAATCTGTGGCAGATACTGTGATACCCGCAGCCGAAACAGCCGTGCCGGAAACAGCGGCAGCTGCCCCGGAACTCACCCAAGCAACCACCAAGCCAAAATGGATATTGGCAGCCAAGGCCGGTATTTCCGTAGTAATCATCCTGTTGATGATCGGAGTTGGTATGTTCGGGCGAGCATTTTTCACTGGTGCCAGCATTTTCAACCAGGAAGGTACCAACACTTTGGACCAGATCAAGCACCTGGTCCTTTCTAATGACCGGATGCTACAGGGCGAGGAAGAAGGACGTATCAATGTCTTGCTCCTGGGAATGGGTGGCGAAGGTCATGACGGAGCCATGCTGACTGATACAATTATTGTTATGAGTATAGATCCAGATGCGGAAGAAGTCGCCATGCTATCGCTCCCCCGCGACATGTGGGTGGAAAGTAATGTCTTTGGATATTCTCGGATCAACAAAATAAACTATTACGGCGAGCAGGAAGACCCTGACCACGGCCCGGAATACGTTCGCGACGTCGTCCAGGAAATAACCGGTCTGGATATCCCCTATTATTTGCGTATCGACTTTGAAGGTTTTCGTGAAATTGTCGACAGTTTAGGCGGAGTGGAAATCGATGTGGAAAACGGTTTCATTGATACGGAATATCCCGGAGCGAATTACGGCTACATGACCGTGGAATTTGAGCGCGGGCTGCAGACCATGAACGGTGAAGAAGCCCTGCAATACGCCCGCTCGCGCCATGGCGTCATCACCGATGCCGACCCGGACAGCCCCGTTACCAATGAAGCTTCGGATTTCGCCCGCTCCCGCCGGCAGCAGAAACTGATTGCCGCTATCAAAGACAAGGCGCTTTCTACCGGCGTTCTGGCCAATCCGCAAAAACTTAATGACTTATTCATCGCGCTGGGCAAACATATCCTTACCAATGCCCAGATGTGGGAAGGCTGGCGCCTATTCGAGCTGGGGCAGAAGTTTGATGTTAATAATGTCAAGGTTTCCGTCATTTCCAACGAAGAATTCCTGAAAGTCTACACCACTCCGGACGGAGCCTATACCCTGATTCCGGTTGACGGCTTTGGCGAGTACGGAAAAATTCAGGAGTTTGCTATTAATATTTTTGATCGGGCGGAAGATTTGCATGGCGAGGAACTGACAGTGCCCGAAGGACAGGCTCCGGAAGAAGAAAGACCAGATGAAGAAAGCGAAGAAGAAACAAGCGAGGAGGCTGTGGAAGAAACGGCCACGATCGCCGTCCAAAACGGCACTCTAATTACCGGATTAGGGGCAAGGGTCGGCAATGAACTCAGAGCTGCCGGATTTGAAGTTACAAACGTCGGTAACGCTGCTGACCAGACTCGGCAAAACACGGTTATTTACGACAACACCGGTGGCAAAAAGCCACAGCAACTGGAAGAAATTGCCGGGACCTATAATGCCGAAATTATCGAGGAAACAGCTCCTTTGAACAAAGCCGGCGGGCAGGAAGATGCTGATTTTGTCATTATCTTAGGACAAGAAGCGGCCGGTTATAACGAAGTTTAACATGCAGGACATTGATCTAGATGAAGTGAAAATGATCGTCGGCCTTGGCAATCCCGGGCCGAAGTTTTCTAATACGAGACATAACGCGGGAGCAATGACTGTGGCCAGGATCGAAGCAGAAAAAGAGATACCGCAAAAAGTATTAATACCATCTTCATTCATGAATGAATGCGGGCCGGAAATTGCGAAAGCAGCAAACAAAAACGGCCTGGAGCCGAATGAGATTCTGGTTATTCACGATGACATAGACTTACCGCCCGGTGAGTGGAAATACAAAGCCGGTGGTAGCGCCGGGGGGCATAACGGTTTGCGTTCTCTAATTACGGCGCTGGGGTCTGATGATTTTCATCGTCTCCGGATCGGTGTTGGCCGACCGTTCCCGCATAAGCCAACGACTCCCGCCGAGGAAGAAGTGGTATCTGAGTACGTTCTCTCCCCTGTTTCCGAGGTTGAGAGAGAAAAAATAGACCAAGTCATTGCGAAGATTATTGATCAATTGTTCTAATTGTCCTAACTAAGGCAATTAAAAATTAGTATATGAATAAACCCCCTCGCACTCTGATTGAGTGGAGGGGGTTAACTTACTCCTTCGGGGGAGGAGGAGCCCCCTCGACATCTTCCAGCCGGAAACCAGGACTGGTTTCATCTGGAGATGAGGGGGGGCGACGCGGCGGCGGAGATTCTGGGATCGCCACCTCAAGGGCGTCCTCGATCTCGTCCTCGCTGGCATTGAAACCCGGCTTCTCTTCGCCATCGGTTTCATGAAGTGCCGGATCCGACGAAGTAGGCTCACCAGTGATCAGTGACTGCGAGTCTGGAGGTGGATTGGTCTTCCGAGCCGGCTCATCCTCAACGACGATCTCGGTCGGCGGCCGGCTGAGGACGTAGTTGGAGTTGATCTCGAATTCAACGCCCATGACATGGCGCTTGAAAAGCGCCAGCAGTATGGCATCGTCTTCCAGCGTTTTCAGGCACCCCTTCAGCTCTTGTGCCGACAGATCGGTAAGATCAAGCGCGGCCGATTTGATTCGGCACTCTCCGCCCGTCCAGGCAACCAGTTTACACTGAGAAGCCGGGAACGCTAGGACTTCACTGAGCTCGCTGCCTATCTTGATGGCAAACGAGATCTGCGATCCGTGATCCTGAACCAGGAAGTAGTCAGACCGGTTCTTGCTCCCTCGCGGCCGGCGCCACAGGAAATGGACACGCCGCCGCAGCTCCAAAACCAAACGATCATGGACCAGTGGTAGTAGGACATCCTGCCGACCAAGCTCTATGCCTTCCTCTACGCAGGCTTCCTTGATTGCCGGCAACTCCGCCATCCTGAAGTGGGAAACGCCTTCGGACCGACCGCGATGATACGCACGGTCCTTATCCGTATGAGCATTGCCGCGCAGGAAGAAGAGCGTGAAAAAGAGCAGAGCCGCGAAGATGACGAGAATCGCGAAGGGAATATCCGAAACCCACAGTTGCGAGCCGACGAATACAGTGGCCTGCACCGACCCGGCAATGATTACCGTCAATACCGCCAGTCCCTGGATCAAACCACGATACTCCGCCCAAACAGCGGGTTCCACATACCGTCTGTTCCCTATGCCTAACACCACCGTGCAAACCAGGCCGATCGAGGCAGTCACCAGCAGGAAGATAGACCAATCGGGCCAGGACGTTTGCTGGCCAACCATCACGTCGTAGATGGATTGCCAGCTGTCAGGCGGCACGAACTTGTGCAGAGCCAGCCCGATCACCCACATGAGGGCAACGAAACCGACGAAATAGAGAATCAGGATTCTCCAAAACTTGGAGAGACTCCAGGGCTGATGCCCTTTTCTTTCATTTGTGCTCATCAGAAAACCTCCTTAACGAGCCATGTTTCGGTTCTTGTTCCTTTGTCAATGTAACGAGCAAAGATATCATTTACAGGACGTTTTGTCAACCTGATCCACCGCAACCTTGATTTTTACCACCAAAGTAGTACAATACCCCCGTGACAAAAACGACAGCTTTGCTTGACCAATTAGCTGATCTGACAAGTAAAAAAAAGCAGGTCACGATCTCGGGATTAACCGGGAATGCTGAGACGAAAATATTTCTCAACCTCCTTGCTACCCCCCGGTGGGACAGCGGGCAAGCCGTTTTTTGGTTTGTAGATAAAAAGAAATACCAGGAAAAACTGGCCCAACTTCACTTCTGGAATCAAGGCCAAGACATTCAAGTTCTCACTGATATCACCGGCGGCCCCGAACTCATGACCGCCGTCATGGAAAAAACTCCGGGGCTGTTTTTGTTGCCGGCGGGAACACTGGAAAAATATTTCCCTTCCCCGGAGGAGTACCAGAACCTGTGCCTGAAGATAAGAACCGGCAAACCCTGCGGGCTGACCGGACTATTGCAACATTTGCAGAATACAGGCTATGAGCTGGCAGATACAGCAGCTGAACCTGGTTACTTTGCTCGCCGCGGCGGCTTGGTAGAAATATTCGCCCCCGGGATGAACAATCCCGTCCGGATAGAATTTGTCGGAGACAATGTCGAACAAATCCAGGAATTTGCTCCCCGGAGTAAAGAAACCCGTGGCAAATTGGAAAAAATTGTTATCCCACCGTTCCAGCTAAAAAGCGGGCAAAGCTCAATTATACAGGCCTTGAATTCTAACCCCCGAGCTCTGATTATCCGCAATGATGGTGCCAAAATCAAAAAAGCCGAAGTCCGGCAACTTGTTATCAGAAATCTTGCTCGTGGTGATATCCGGTTTGATTTCCTGCCGACCTCACTCTATTTCGGCAATCTGCGTCTACTAGCGGCAGATCTGCAAAAGTTGACTACTAATGGCTACTCAGTTGAGATATACACAAACAAAAAAGAGCAACTGCAGAAAATGCTGGCTGATATTCGGAACATCACCTACCAAAACAGCGCCGCCAATTTACCTATCGGATACATTGATACCCTGGAGAAAAAAGTTTTGTTAGGATCCCAGGAAATATTCGGCCCGCCGGAACCGGAGGCGGAGAGACCGGCGGCTGACGAGGTTTTCCTGTCTGAGCTGGAACCGGGCGACTTTGTGGTTCACATCGACCACGGGGTGGGAAAATTCATCGGCATGCGTCGCCACCTGGTTGACGAAGGTATGCGGGAGTATTACGTCCTTGAATATGCTGAAGGAGACAGATTGTCGGTGCCGGTAGAATACGCAGACAAGATTGACCGCTATATCGGCAAAGCCAATCCCTCCATCCACCGCCTGCACGGTGCCAGCTGGCAGCAGACCAAGCTTAAGATCAAGGCCGCCACCCGGGAAATCGCCGGGGAGCTCCTCAAGCTTTACGCCGCCCGGGAGTCAGCCGCCGGCCACCGCTACCTGCCGGACACCCCGGAGCAAATTGAGCTGGAGCGGTCATTCAAGTACGAGGATACCCCCGGCCAGCGCCGTGTCACCGAAGAGATCAAGCGCGACATGGAACAGGATAAACCGATGGACCGCCTCTTGGTCGGCGATGTCGGCTACGGCAAGACAGAAGTGTCGGTACGGGCCGCTTTCAAGGCAGTGCAAACCGGCAAGCAAGTAGCGCTGCTTTGCCCCACCACAATTTTGGCTGAGCAGCACGGCAAAACATACACCAAGCGGCTCCAGAATTTCCCCGTCCGAGTAGAAGTACTAAGCCGTTTCAAAACCAAAGCTCAGCAGCAAAGAATAATTGACGGACTCAAATCTGGCGAAGTTGATATTGTGATTGGAACTCACCGGCTGCTTTCCAAAGACATCGCTTTTAAGGACCTGGGATTGATTATTATTGATGAAGAGCAGCGCTTCGGCGTAGAGCACAAAGAGAAACTAAAGAGGCTGCGTAATGATGTCGATGTACTGGCAATGAGCGCTACGCCGATTCCACGGACGCTGCACTTCTCGCTGGCGGGACTGCGGGAAATCAGCACCATCGACACTCCCCCGCCCGGCCGGCAACCGATTGACACCTACATCGCTCCGTACGATGAAAAGAAAATCGCCAAGGCGGTACGGGCTGAGCTGGAGCGCAAGGGACAAATATATTTCCTTCACAACCGCGTGGAAACAATTGAAGCATTTGCTAACCGAATAAAGGAATTAGTTCCGGAAGCCAGAATAGGAGTTGCCCACGGACAGTTGCCGGAAAAGCAGCTGGAGAGCATCATGCATGATTTCTACCATCATCGTTATGAGATATTGGTATGTTCAACCATTATCGAAAGCGGGCTGGACATTAAAAATGTAAACACTCTGATCGTGGATGAGGCCACTCGGTTTGGTCTCTCTCAGCTTTATCAACTGCGAGGACGGATAGGCCGTGGCGCCGTCAAAGCTAACTCCTATTTTTTCTACCAGAGCAAAAAATTGAAGGGGCGAGCCAAGGATCGCTTAGAAGCTCTACTCGCTGCCAAAGAGCTGGGATCCGGATTCAAGGTTGCCCGGCGCGATCTGGAAATCAGGGGCACCGGCAACCTGTTGGGCCGCGAGCAGCACGGGAGCATCAACGCCATCGGACTAACACTTTACTCCCGTTTGCTCCATCAGGCAGTGGAGGAACAAAAGGCTGGACACGAGCTGCCGCCGCACCTGGAAGTGACAATTGATCTGCCCATTGATGCCTACATCCCGCCCGATTTTTTTGCCACAGCAGAAAGAAAGCTCAGAGCCTACAAAGAACTGGCCAACGCTCAGGATACAGATCAGCTGAACGGAGCGATCGGCCGCATTGTCGCCAACTCCCGCAGCTGCTATTCCAAAAAAGACCTGCCCCTGGAGATCAAGAACTTGATTTTGATTGTGGAGCTGAAGCTGATCGCCCAAAAGCTGCGCCTTATCAGTATTGATACCATCCTTAAAAAAACCGCTGCCGATACCCGGGAGCGATTGGTGACATTGACTTTTGCCGAGGATTTGGATGACGAGGGATTCTATAAATATGCCAAAGAAAACCCGGCCTGGCAGCGCAAAGACGAGCGCACTATCCGCATCTCCGTTAAGCGTTTGGGAGACGATTGGGTTAATGAATTAAAGCTATTTCTAGAAAAGCTAACCGAAGGCAAAGAAAGAAAGCAACAAGATACTTAATATCTTCCATCGGGGTCGGGGGGCACGTGGGAATCACAAAGAACGGACTACGATGCTAGAAAGCTCATGGGACCCTTTCGTGCCCCGGGGCTTTTTGGTTACCCCGCCTTGGCGGGGTAACGATAGGCCCAGCCTTCGCCCTACGGGCTACGCTCCGAGTTTACCCTCCGTAAGGAGGGCAGGCCTCAAGAAATCTGTTTTTCAGAAGAGAATAATATCGGTCTGACAATTGAAAAGAGGGTGAAACCGATGGTTCCACCCCCTTACACTCTTCCCTCCGCTAGCCGTAGGTGCGCCTGACCCAGTCGTCCTGGGCACGCTTGCCACGGTCACGACACCAGTTGCACTCCTTGGCGCCACGGCGCTTGGAGCGCTTGCAGCGGCAGACATGTAGGTACTTGCGCTGACTCGCGGTCAGATGCTTGTCCCACACATTCTCCCACTTGGTGCGAAAGCGCTTGGTCAAGAGGCAGACGATGCAAAGATCGTGGCCTAGGGCCACTTTTCTCTGGCATCTGATCCGCTCCCGACGGCGCTCACTCCAGAAGCGATTCTGACAGGTACGACTGGCGGTCTCCAGCTCCTGCCTCTTGACCACCGGCGAGCTGATGACAACCCGCTGGGGCGGCTCGGGCAGCAAGCTGATCTCACCCCGGTGGGCCTTCTCGAAGTCAACCTTCATCTTGAGCACATCCTCTGCGCTCTGGAAAGGACCATGAGACCCAACCGGTGCCAAGAAGCTCTGGCAGCCCGGGCACTTCTTCTGGTCAGTCGCCACCACTTGGCAACTGCCGACCCGGACCAGACAGCCGCGGTTCACCACGGCCTCATCCGTAGCTTCGAGCCCACCTTCGTGGCACTTCGGACAGGCTCGGTCAGGTTCGCTGCCCTCAGCGTAGGCCAGGACTACACCCAGACCGCAGCTGTTGCAGCGAAAGGCTTGAATCGTATATTCCTCCACGAAGCTCCTCCTTTTCTGTAGTTTCACTTAAATTAGCACATTTTTGGCTTTTTGTCAATGAAAACACCCCTTCAGCGCCTATTCGGATAAAGGGGTGCAAATTTCATTGCGAGCGGGACAAAGCCGCTTTTTTATTAGCAGCTTTACGCGCATCCTGCACTAGCTGGGAGTAGGAATTGCCACGATCACTTCTCAGCTCACAGCCGCAGCGCGGGCAAGTTTTCCGGTTTGACCACAGATAGTTGGCCTCCAGACAGCGGGGACAGTATTTCATGATAGCACCTCCTGACAATATACTGGCTTCATTATTACTGCTGAAATTTATTTGTCAAACTGAAACCATTCTGATAGATTGAAATTACATCCCTCCCCGCGGGGTATTTTTATTCCGCGGCAACTTTGGGATTTTTTTATGGAGCAGGAGGAAAAAATATACGCGCACGCGTTCAATCAATTCCCACAAATCGGAGCTAAACGATTGGGATTGATCCAAAAACATTTCGGCAGCTTCAAAGCAGCTTGGCGCTCCGCCAGCTTGGCTAAGTTTCTGACTACGGGCATGACAGCCAAGACAGTCCGGGCTATTTTTAGAAGAAGGCGGCGCCTGAATCCAACGCAACTGTGGAAACAAATGACTGCCGAGAATATCGTTTGTCTGGATCGCAATGACTCCAACTACCCACGTTTGCTCAAAGAAATCCACTCCCCGCCTTTCCTACTATATATAAGAGGGAAAATAAAATCTGTTGATGATCTGGCGGTTGCCATTGTCGGCACCAGAAAACTGACCACTTACGGTGACCAGGTAACAAATAGACTGGCGGCGGAACTGGCCGCCAACAGTATCACGGTTGTAAGCGGGCTGGCACTGGGGATCGACAGTTTGGCTCACAACTCTACGCTCGCGGCAGGCGGTCGAACCGTCGCGGTTCTGGGAGGAAGTGTTGCTAAAGACGAAATTTACCCGCGTTCCAACTCCAGATTGGCAGAGAAGATTGTCAGAAATGGCGCCCTCATCTCCGAATACCCACCGGGAACAAAGGCTTTCAAGCACCATTTCCCGCTCAGAAACCGCATCATCAGCGGTTTGTGCCGAGGTACTATTGTTGTCGAAGCGGGTAGACGCAGCGGCGCACTGATTACCGCCTTTACCGCTTTGGAACAAAACCGCGAAGTAATGGCCGTGCCCGGTAACATAACCGCCCCGATGTCGGCCGGCTGCAACATGTTGATAACTAAGGGGGCGGCTCTGGTTCGCAACTGTGATGACATCTTTGCCGCTATGAATTTGGAACAACCGCGCCAAACGCAAGCAGCCCGCCAGATTTTGCCAGAAACAGCGGCCGAGAAGAAAATTTTCGGCGTTCTTACCGCTGAGCCGATCCCTTTAGAGAGAATTATTTTTTTGACAAAATTTGACGTGAATGTTATATCAAGTACACTATCAATTATGGAGCTTAAAGGTTTGGTCCGCCACATCGGCGGCAGTCGTTATATAAAATTATGAAAAATTTAGTTATTGTAGAGTCGCCGACGAAGGCGAAGACAATCAAAAGATTTTTGGGACGAGACTACCAGGTCCTCTCTTCTTACGGACATATCAGGGATCTTCCTAAAAATAAAATCGGCGTTGATGTCGCCAAAAATTTTGAATTGGAATACACCGTCCCCGAAAATTCCAAAAAACAGGTCACCGCTCTCAAAAAAGCAGCCAAGGATGCCGAGGTTATTTACTTTGCTACTGATGAAGACCGCGAAGGAGAAGCTATCGCCTGGCACCTGGAGACTTTACTGAAACCAAAGAAAGATCAGGCCAAGCGGATAGTTTTTCACGAAATCACCAAACCGGCTATTTTGAAAGCTATTGAGACGCCGCGGGATATTGATCTGCAACTGGTAGACGCTCAGCAGGCCCGCCGGGCACTGGACCGCTTGGTTGGCTACGAACTCTCTCCCCTGCTCTGGAAAAAGATTCGCTACGGTCTTTCCGCCGGAAGGGTGCAATCCGTAGCAGTCCGGATGATTGTTGACCGGGAAGAAGAGATTAGAAAATTCAAGCCGCAGGAATACTGGACAATCGAAGCTGAATTGGATAAGGGGGGCGATACCAAAACTGAACCCTTCAGAGCTAAGCTGCTAAAAGAAGAAGGCAAGCAGATTGGCAAAATGGGCATCAAAAATAAGACGAGCGCCAACAAAATTACGAAATCACTAGAAAAAGCGGATTTCGTAGTCATCGAAGTGAAAAAGAAAGAAAAAAAGAAGAATCCCTTCCCGCCTTTCAAAACTTCCACCTTGCAGCAATCAGCCGCTAATCAGCTGGGGTTTTCCGCCAAGCAAACTATGCGTCTGGCTCAGCAGCTTTACGAAGGTATTGAGCTTGGTGAAAAGAAAGCCACCGGTCTGATTACTTACATGCGCACCGACTCGCTGAACCTGTCTTCCCAGGCACTAGCCAGCACGCATAGTTTTATCAAAAAAGAATACGGTGAAAAATATGCGCCGGATAAACCCCGGGTTTTCCGAACTAAATCCAAAGGCGCCCAGGAAGCGCACGAAGCGATCCGCCCTACCGATGTCACCTTAACCCCGGCCCAGGTAAAACAGTATTTGGACAAAAGACAATTCCGCCTTTACAACCTGATTTGGCAACGGATGGTCGCTTCGCAAATGGCTCCGGCTATCTTCGATGCCACCACTATTGATATCGAAGCTGATAAGTACCTACTGCGCGCCAACGGTTCAGTAATTAAATTTGACGGGTTCATGAAAGTATACCCGACTGGCGCTAAAGAAAACGAGCTGCCCGAAATTTCCAAGGATGATAAGCTGAACCTGATCAAGCTGGACCCTCAGCAGCATTTCACCGAGCCACCCGCTCGCTACAACGAAGCTTCGCTGGTGAAAGCTCTGGAAGCCGAAGGCATCGGCCGGCCGTCCACTTACGCGCCGACAATTTCTACCATTCAGGATCGCGGCTACGTAGAGAAAAACGACGACCGCCGCCTGCAACCGACCGAGACCGGGGAGCTGGTAAATAAAGTTATGGTAGAGCATTTCCCGCGCATTGTTGACCTCAAGTTTACCGCCGAAATGGAATCGGAACTGGATGATGTCGCTCAAGGTAAGCGAAAATGGCAGCCGGTCTTGAAAGATTTTTATAAACCGTTCAAAGATAATCTGAAAAAGAAAGATAAAGAGCTGGATAAAAAGAAGCTGACGGAAGAAAAGACAAAGGAAACCTGTGAAAAATGCGGCAAGCCGATGGTGATCAAGATGGGCAGATTTGGCAAGTTCATGGCCTGCTCCGGTTACCCGGACTGCAAAAACACCAAGCCCCTGCCGGAAGAAGCCAAAAAACAGGCGGAGATGCAAAAACAATACGCCAACGAGAAATGCCCGGAGTGCGGCGCCCCGATGCAGGTGAAACGCGGTCGCTACGGCGAATTCCTGGGCTGTACTAAGTACCCTGACTGTAAAGGAATCAAGAAGATAGAAAAAAAGACAGACGCCAAGTGCCCTCAGTGTAAGAAAGGCGATATTGTGGAAAAACGCAGTAAGAAGGGACGCACTTTCTACGCCTGCAACCGTTTCCCCGACTGCGAATTTGCTCTCTGGCAGAAACCGACTGGAGAGAAATGCCCTGATTGCGGTTCGCTGCTCGTTTTCGCTGCTAAGGGCAAAGTCCGCTGTTCTAATAAAGAATGTAAATTTGAAAAAGAGCAGACGAAGAAAAAACCAACATGAAACCTTACCAGTGGCTAATCATTTTTGTCATATTAATAGTAGCTGTTTTGAGCAGCTACTATTTCTTTTTTGTGCAACAAACCAACGACCAGACTGATTCGATTACAAGTCAAAAGCCTAACTCATCTACTACCGCTGCGACTCCGTCAATCACAACGTCACCCAAAGAAGAAAATTATCTGTATGAACCTGTGGAAGAATTTGAAGAAAGAATAACCCTGAAACCTTTTGGCATCTATATAACCCCGGAAAGCTCACCGGTCCAACCAGAAAGATTCGCCGGCTACCATACCGGCGTGGATGTTGAATTCACTGATCGGGAAGACAAGACACCTGTCTATGCTATTGCTGACGGAACCGTCATCACTTCACAGACAGTCAGCGGTTACGGCGGATTAACCGTTATCAGGCACGAGATCGACGGCGTCAATATTGATACAATCTATGCCCACCTTGACCCATCTAGCTTACCTCGCAAAGGATCAGAGGTGGCAGCCGGCGAAGTTATCGGGCATCTGGGTGAAGGGAATACCGAAGAAACAGATTTTGAACGCAAACATCTCCATTTCGCGATGCACAAAGATAATGAGCTTGACTTAAGGGGTTACGTACAAACGGAGGCTGAGCTGTCCGATTGGTATAATCCTCTGAGCTATTTTTGATCTTGACCTAGCCGAAAAAATAGTATATAAGGAAACTAACAACCACCCCAAGGAGGTTTACCTTGTCTAGAAATGATTTCAACAGTCTTTCCGCTGAAGCCCGGGCCATCATCGACTTCGTGGAGCCGCAACTGCCAGCCGAAGTCCAGGAGAGCTGTTGCCGGTACTTCCGGGTCAACGATCTCCCTCACGAGGTGACCGGCTCCATGGCAGCCGAGCTGGAAAGATATTTTTCCAGCCATCCGATCTGGAAGATTTTCTTCCACACTGCCGTTCCCTACGCTGGAGAAATCATCGTCATCTGCTGCTGAAGCAGACCCTTCGCCGCTTGTCATCCCAGGCGGCTTTTCTTTTAATCGAAAAGGCCGCTGGAATAATCCAACGGCCTAGTTTGATTTCTCTACGCAGCTTCAGCTGCGAACTCCTCCCGGAGAGACTGCGCCTTGCCGACATAGCCATTCTCCTGGTAGATAGCGATGGCTGCCTCCAGAAAAGCCTGGCTGATATGACAGTGGTCCTCTGTCTGATAGATACGGGCCAGCTCCCGGTAGATGTCGCCCAGAACGTTGGGAAACTCCACGACTCCCGGAATATGCAGAGCATCGCCCAGGCGCAGAACAGCCATTGCATAATCTCCGGTGGCATACGACAGGCGGCCGAGTTCCAGAACTGCACAGATGTGCAAACGTTCCATCCCCGGCTCTCCCTGAATTCCGTCCTGGACACTTTCCAGCAAGTTGCGAGCAAAGCGGAACTCGCGCAGATCTCGGTGACAAGTTGCCTGGCTGATCAGGTTCTTGATCATACCGATCCTATCCATCAGCAGCCGATACAGCCGTGAGGCATCGCGGTAATGGTCCATTGCCTGCAACGGTTTGTCCTGATTCTGGTAATAAATACCAAGCAGTCCGTGACTCTCCGCTTGCAGACGTTTTTCTTCCCGGTGCCTGGGATCAACAAACGTCTCCGCGATTTTGACAAACGGCTCTGGATCACCGGTTAGATACGTCAGATGAGCCAACCGCAGCTCCAGACGCCGGAAATCCTCGCTGTCTCGCTCGGTACTGAAATGGACCAGCGCCTCGGTTGCCAATTCGATGGCAGCTTTCAGATCATGGTGCTGAAGCTCTTTGATATGATCCAGAACCTCCACCACTGCAGAGAAATCTTCTGCATCCCTTTTTGCTTTCACGTATTCCTCCTTTGAACTTGAAAACTAAACATTATAACACCATCTTTAATTTTTGTAAATAAAAACCGGGGACCACCCGATTTTTTATCGAAACCGATTAAATTTCCGTACTGTCAACTATCTGCCTGATTTCCTGCGGAGATTTACCCCTGTTTTTCGCAATTATGCCTTTGACCTTACCTATTGCCTTGCCTACTTCTGGACCTTGTTTCACGCCCCGATTTTCTATGAGATAGACCGAAAGTTTAGTTCCAAAAATCTCTTTTTCTAGTTTGTCAGCTGCGGCCTTTTTCTCGGCTTTAGCCTTTTCCGCAGCAATTATTTTTTCCCCTTTCTCGTATTCTTTCCAAGCTGCGGGCAGATCCAGGCGTTGCTTCTTTTCGTTTTTCGAGTATTTCAGCTCGCCGTCAACTAGCTCTACCTGCTGGGTCGCTTCGCCGTCCACATGCAGGACCTGGACTAGTAGCGCCACCACTTCTTTCCGGTCCTCATCGGTGTCACCAAACTCGGAAAAAAGATTAAAGGTTTTCTTCGGATCCTGTTCCAACAGCGAAGTTTCCATGTGATGGCCGATTACCTGCTGGAAAATTTCCAGCTTGCGACCTTTGATACCGTTCGCCTCAAGTCCCCGCGTGATATCATCCCCGCGCAAACTGGCATGGCGCATCATATAAGTAAAAAGCCTGCCTTTTTTCAAAGCTTTTTTGGAAGCCGTCTGGCTTTCTTCCGAAACCGCCGCTTCAGTCTTACCCAGATCATGATACAACATTAGGATCTTCAAATCTTTGTCTTCCTCTTCAGGTAAACCAAGCTTTTCCACCTCCGCCATTGTCGCCTTCACATGATCCCAAACTGTTAACCCTTCGGCATGGACAATTCGCTTGATTCCTTTCTCCTCCATTTTGGCCTTTAGTTCTTCCGGGTTGTCCATAGCTTCAATTAAATCCTCATAGCCTTCCTGAATCTGGCGAGTGGACATCTGATCAACTACCGCCTCAATATTTTCGCGGTTAGTTTCCAAACCCAACTCGACCAGCTCTTTTCTGGCCTGGGATTCTTTTTCTGCTTTTTCAATTTCGTCTGATTGTGATTCTTGGGGTGGGACCATAGAATTATTCGTTATATATTTGTTTAGTTTGAAAGTTTTCCAATATTTGGCGACTAGGAGGAAAGACTTCTTTGGGCAAGTCACCGAGCTCAAACCAACGCCACTTGGTAATTTCATCTGGTTCTTTAACCTGCGGCGAGCCGCTGAATTTCTCGCACAACCAGCCCAAAGTCACAAAATGAGCATCACTGACTATATTATTGGTGAGACTGATGAGATTCAAATTGTCACAATCAACTCGGAGACCCGTTTCTTCAAAGACCTCGCGGCAGGCAGCATCTCTCAATTTTTCGCCAAAATCGAGCTTGCCGCCGGGCATCGTCCAGGTTCCCTCGCCGTGGAGCTCTGAGCTAGCTTTATCAGGATCATCGTGCCGCCGGCCCAATAAGACCTTGTTTTCTTTTAGAATCATAACGCCGAAGCCGACGCTGGGTCGCTTAGTCATGTTACTTCCAGTTTAACCTGATCCGGTTCCGCCGCCAGTAAAGTGACCTTGTGATCTCGCCAGACAACTTCCGGTTTACTTTCATACGGTTTGGAAAGTTGATTTAGGACAACATCCTGGCTGCTTTCTTCCTCGTGCAGTTTCAGGTGAACGGTTATACCGCTGCCGGCCGGATAGCTGTCTTCGGCTCCCGGTGCCGCCGCAATTTCTTCGGTGACAATATCCGTCAGCTCGATTTTTAGCTCATCAACTTCAACCTGCTTTTTCTTGTAAGAAAGTTCTACCTGCATAATATGGCAAATCTATTATCACAACTACCTACGCCTTATAATAACACGATTCTGTTAAAGGATACCAAGAATTTCACAAACTCCAAATTACTGCTAATATAGACAATAGAGGCAAAGTGTGTTAGAATAGAGCGCTATGGCTAATGATGTCCAAACTAAGGAAAACATTAATCCCGCCCCACCCGTGAAATCCGATCTGGTGAGACGTGCTTTTGAATTTGCCAAATCAGCCCACCGCCAACAGAAAAGACGCACCGGTGATGACTTTATTGTCCATCCCCTGGAAGTCGCCAATATCCTTACCGAAATGCATATGGACGATGAGACTATTGCCGCGGCTATTTTGCACGACAGTGTTGAGGACACTGGAATATCATTGGCTGTCATCGAAAAAAAGTTTGGCAAAACTATCGCCAAGCTGGTTCAGGGCGTAACTAAATTAGATAAAATCTCTTTTGAAGGCGACCGGGAAGAATATTCTATTGAGAACCTACGCCGGATGTTTTTGGCTATGTCCGAAGATATCCGCGTTGTTATGATCAAGCTGGCGGATCGTCTCCACAACATGCGCAGTCTTGCCTACCTCCCCCATGACAAGCAGCAGCTGATCGCCCGGGAAACCCTGGAAATATTTTCCCCGATCGCTGATCGTCTGTGCATGGGCGAATTCAAGGGAATTCTGGAAGATCTGGCTTTTCCATACGTTTATCCTGAGGAATACAAATGGATCCGGGATCACCTGACCAGGGCGTATGCTGATCGCCGCCGCAATACGGATAAAGTCCAGAAACTATTGCGCCGAGAGTTGGGTGGTAAAAAAGTCAGATTGTTGGATGTTCACGGACGGGCCAAGCATCTTTATAGTCTTTACCGTAAACTCCTGCGCAATGATATGGACGTGACCAGAATTTATGACCTGGTGGCGGTCCGAGTGGTGGTGCCTGATATATCCGAATGTTACAAAGCCCTTGGGGTTATCCACCAGAAATGGAAACCATTGCCCGGAAGGATTAAGGACTACATTGCCACTCCCAAACCGAACGGTTATCGATCCCTGCACACTACGGTAATCAGCAACGTCAGAGACGAAATTGTCGAAATCCAGATCCGTACTCCCAAGATGCACGCCGAGGCAGAATTTGGAGTGGCTGCTCACTGGCACTACGAATACCAGGAAAGTACCTCACTTACTATGCGTAACAAAACCTGGCAATGGTTTTCCGCTTTCCAGCGCCGGAATCGCGGCAAAGGCTCTTTTAAGAATTTGCCCTGGATCAAGCAGGTTAATGAACTAAAAAAAGAAACCAGCCGCCCGGGAGATTTCCTGAAAAGTCTGCAAACCGATATCTTGCGAGATCGCATCATCGTCCTAACGCCAAAAGGACATATCCGCACCCTGCCAGCCGGCTCCACACCGGTTGATTTTGCCTACTCGATCCACACCGACATCGGGCACAGTTGCATTGCCTCCAAAATCAACAACGAATTGGTGCCCCTAAATACTAAAATCAGAAACGGCGACGTAGTTAAAATTATTACCAGCCGGGCGGCCAAAGGCCCTAAGCGTAAGTGGCTAGAATTTGTGGCAACGACTAACGCCCGTAACAAAATCACCTCCTGGTTCAGAAATATCGACCAAGCAGAGAACATTAAGTACGGCCGCGGAGTGCTCGAAGAAGCCCTGTCTGATCAATACGAGCTGTCTCTAAAAAAAGAAAAGAAAAATGTCGAGCAAATCGCCAAAAAGATAGGATACAACAAGCCGGAGGACATCTACAGCGCCATCGGCCGGGGCGAGATTACCGCTCACCAGGTTTTGGATTATCTTTTTCCGCAGCGCCGGAATGCCAAGCAGGAAGACCTGCGGGTATTACCAGGAAAGTCGCGCGAAATAATTATTGACGGCAAGGGTTACCGTATCAAAACCGCTAACTGCTGTAAACCTCAGGCTGGCGACCCGATCACAGGTGTACAGGAAAATTACCTCATAAACGTACACAAGCATGGCTGTCCAGTCCTTGGCAAAGTTCCGTCATCCAAACGCACCCAGGTTAAGTGGGCCGAGGATTTTGAACAGCGACACCGCCAGCTCCTCAAGATAGAAAGTTACTCACGATCCGGACTCTTGCGGGATGTCGCGGCTGTTTTTTCCAATCATAATATTCATGTTCTTAATTTCAGTATCGCCAGTGAGGATTATGATCTTAACCGCAGCCGGGCTAGTCTGCTGATAGAGCACGAAAATAAAAAAGAGCTTCTAGAAGCTCTGCGGGAAGTCAGAAAGATTGATGAAATTATTTCAATTGAGATAGAAAAATCTAGTCACCCAAAATCCGGCGGCTGATTTCCCTAATCTCATCATCCGAATAGCAATCAATAGAGATCCGGAAACCGCGCGGACGGCGACGGACACTAACCTGAGTTCCCAGGCCGTCACGAAGCTGCTCTTCCAGGTCTTTCAGATAAGGTTCCTCCTTAGGTCGGCCTTTAGTGGTGGGCTTTTTTCGTTTGGCTCGCTTGGCTGTTTCCCGGACAGTTATTTTCCCCCGGACGATTTCCTGAAAAAGGTTACGCTGGTCAGTAGAAGACTTCAGTCCGGCAATTTCTTTGGCGTGACCGACAGTTATCTGACCTGATGCCAGAGCGTCCTGGATTTCGTCTGGTAACTCCAGAAAACGCAGGGTATTTGCCACCACCTCTCGTGATTTCCCGACCCGCATCGCCACTCCTTCCTGGGTCAGCTTGAACTCCGAGATTAGCTTGCGATAAGCCTGTGCTTGTTCTATAGGGTTGAGATCATGGCGCTGGATATTTTCGATGACCGCCAACTCCAGCTTGTCCTGCTCTGTTGCTTCTTTTATAACCGCCGGGATTTCCTTCAACCCGGCTAGCTTAGCCGCTTTGACGCGCCTTTCCCCGGCAATCAGCTCGTATCCCCCATCAATCTGGGTCACTACCAAAGGCTGCAGTACACCGTGTTTGCGGATTGATTCGGTCAGGCTTTTTAATTCCTCTTTATCAAAATTACGCCGCGGCTGGTGCGGATTGGGAATGATTTTGTCGACCGGAATCTCGGAAACCATCGACTCCGTACCGGTCTGAACAGTACGAGACTGCGTTTTCGTGGGGATTAAGGCCTCCAGACCTCTCCCCAGAACTTGCTTGGGCATTTTAGTTTTCGTTCTTGAGAACCTCTTCGGCCAAACGCCGATAAGCTTTGGCTCCCTTTGACCACGGCTCATACTGGCGTATTGTCTGGCCGTGGCTAGGCGCCTCGGAAAGTTTTATATTGCGAGGAATGACTGAGTCAAAAACACGATTAGGAAAGTGCCGGTTCATTTCTTTGAGAACCTGAGCCGAAAGCTTGGTGCGACGATCGTGCATCGTAACAACTGCGCCCATGATTCTAAGCTCTTTATTGAGATTGTGCTGCACCAGCTGAATTGTCTCCAGGAGTTGCCCTAGTCCTTCCAGGGCATAATATTCGCTCTGTACCGGGATTACGACATCATCGGCCGTCACTAAGCCGTTAATGGTCAGAAGCCCCAAGGAAGGCGGACAATCAATCAAAATGTAATCAAAATTATTGCGAATTTCCAGTAAGCTCTCTCTGAGCAAGGATTCTCTCCCCTCAACGTTCACCAGCTCAACGTTAGCTGCTGCCAGTGCTGGCGTGGATGGTAA
Organism: uncultured Candidatus Saccharibacteria bacterium; assembly: GCA_964559275.1. Lineage (GTDB taxonomy): Bacteria > Patescibacteriota > CALEFQ01 > CALEFQ01 > CALEFQ01 > CAZLGC01. The sequence goes on along the minus strand of CAZLGC010000005.1, from coordinate 11,934 downwards.
TACCTGTAGATTTTCAACCTGGGTCGGTTGCACTGCATCCCGGGCTTTAACTTGGCCACTCAATACCTCGTACAGACCATGTGTTTCGGAAGTAGCCTTAACTCCCAGGCCGCTGGTAGCGTTACCCTGGGGATCAGCATCAATTATTAAGACGTATTTTTGTGACTCTGCTAAATAAGCCCCAAGATTGAGGGCGGTTGTAGTCTTGCCGACTCCTCCTTTCTGATTAACTAAAGCAATAATTTGAGCCATAAAAAACTTTCACGAGGTAACGTGTTCTTTCATCTTAATATAAATTCGGCTGATTGACAAGCCCTGATTTTTGGCTCATAATACACATCGAGTGGCCAGCCGGAGTGGCCCACCTACGCAAGGCTACGACCTGCCGGCAGGCAGGCGTGGTGAACTCAATTGGCAGACAATTAAACTCGGGGATGTGGCGGAATGGCATACGCGTGCGACTCAAAATCGCATGGTCTCACGACCGTGTGGGTTCAACTCCCACCATCCCCACCACTAAGTAAAACCGGCTTATGGCCGGTTTTAAGGTTTCCGACAATGGGCGTATAACGTTCGCTTGTATGCGACGTTTTGCACCGGTTTTATTGGTACTTGCTTTGAGTTTAGCAGTTTCGTCTCAATATTTGAAGGCGTTCAGTCGAGTACATTCGGAGGTGTAAAATGTGGGTGGAGTAAAAATGACATTCCGCTAAAATTTAAAAGAGTCATTTTTACGGAACCGCATACAAGCTGTTATACGAGAGTAATTTTAGCCCCGTCCTACTTCTCTGCAATTAACATAAATCGCTTAGAATTCGTTTTAATACCTCTATCCGAGATATTTTGCTTGATGAAGTCCTCCAATTTTTCAAAATCACCACGTTCCTGCCCAAAATTTGTAACGGTTGGAGTATGCTTTAAAAGGAAAATGAGATCCTCAGGTCTTTCATAATGCTCGGTAGCATCATATTCACGAGTTTCAACACGAGAAAAACCTGCGGATTTAAGACGCTTAACGTAATCTTTCATTAAGGTACCATCTTCGACACCATAACTTTGCCCGCGTTCAAAGAATTCTTTGATATTTATTTTATCACCTTCACCTACCTGTTGAGATAAAAAAATTCCTCCTTTATCGAGTAATCGAAATGTTTCAGTTGGACTAAAATCTGAATGTCTACAAGAAACAATATTAAACATATTGTCAGGGAATTTTATATTCTCTCCGTCCATTACAAAAAAGCGGGCATTATTGATCTCCGAGCGGAGCAGGTTTTTCTTTGCTGTGTCAATCATCCCATCAGAAATATCAACGCCGATTACGAGTTGCAAATTTTGGGCAATTTTGAGCACCTTTTCGCCACCACCAGTACCAACGTCAAGCAAAATATCGGTCTTTTTACACCTTTTCGTCACTTCATCGTAAAGCTCCCATTCAATACCTTCAGAAGTATGCCTCACTTTACTAAAATCCCAGCCGATTTCAGAACCGACCTTATCATAAAATTCTTTATATTCTTGCTTTGTTAAACTCATAAAAACTTTGTTAATTGTACTAGGGGCTAAAATTATTTCGTATAACTCGTTTTTATCTAAACTATATACTTAATTGTATCAACTTGTTGCATGTTATACAAACTATTGATATTATCTAAATATGGACAATATTTTAGATAAAACTGATAGAACCTTGCGCCTGAGAAATTATTCTCCGAAAACGCGCCAAGCTTACCTACTCTACATAAAAGAGTTTATCAGGTTTACAAAAGAAAATGAAATCGGAAATAAACAAGAGGCAATAGAGGAATTTCTCCTAAACAAGCATAAACGCAAACAATCTCCCCAAACCATTAACCTCGCCCTTAATGCGGTGAAGTTTTTGTATAACGAAGTTCTAAAAATAAATCTCAAAACTAATTTTAAATTTGCCAAAAGATCTCAGAAATTACCAATAGTATTATCTCGTGCAGAAATTAAAAAGATTATTAAGGCCACCAATAATGCAAAATACCGGTTGATGATTTCGCTTGGCTATGCTTGCGGCCTACGGGTAAGTGAGGTCACAAATCTAAGGGTCTCTGATTTAGATATTGACCAACTCGTTATACATATTAAGAATGCTAAAGGAAAAAAAGACAGGATCAGCGTTTTACCGGAAAAGCTACAAAAAGATTTACGCAATTTTGTAGCCGGCAAAGATAACCATGATTCTGTCTTTGACTCAAACCGAGGCGGAAAACTTACCACAACTTCTCTGCAAAAAATGTTTCGCCAAAGCCTTGCTAAAACAAATATCAAAAAACCGGCAACTTTTCATTCATTGCGACATTCATTCGCTACCCACTTGCTCGAAAACGGAACTGATGTAAGATATGTTCAAGAATTATTAGGCCACGCCAATATTCGCACAACCCAAATCTACACTCAAGTCACAAATCCAAAATTGCGAAATATTAGAAGCCCTCTATAAATTTTTTATTTATTCCGCAAATAATACCATCCCCACCAATCAGCCCTTCCTTATCCGGAAGGCTTTTTGAATTGACAAATGAGGGTTATAGCCTTATAATCGCCTGACAACTTGGTAAACATTGACCTTTCACAAGGAGGATGTCATGAATAAGCCATATATCGGCGTCACGGGATTTATGTCCCGTTTGGAAGTCAGAACGTTGCTGGTGACAATACCGCCAAGCCTCGGTTTTCGCCAACTGATGGTAGGGGTTCTCGTCAGTGAGAAAACGCTCTCCGGACGGCAGAATCGGTGGCCTCACCGCTATCCGAAGGTCGAAGAAGTCAAGCAGATATTCGTCCGGGACCAACGAGTGTTGAACCTGATTCACTTCAACACTGATACCCCGCCCCGCCTGCTCGATCAGATGACTCAACTGGTTGAAATTGGCGGAGACCATCTGCACGGACTCCAGCTGAACGTTGCCTGGCCCGACCCGGAACAGATTCGAAAATTCCGAGAGATGTTTCCTGAGCAGAAGATCGTCATTCAGGTGGGAGGTAGCGCCCTCAAGCAGATTGACCATTCCCCGACTCAGTTGGTTGACCGTTTACGTAACTACCATGAGATCGCGGAATACTTCCTGCTTGACCCCAGCGGTGGACTCGGCAAACCCTTCGATCCCGATTGGGCACGTCTCTGCCTGGAGACAGTCTGGCAGGCCGGTGTCTTACTCCGACCCGGAATCGCCGGCGGTCTCCATTGCTGGAATCTCAATGTCCTCAACCATTTCTGGCCGTCCGATTATTTCCAGTTCCTGAGCATCGATGCCGAAGGCAAACTCCGCGATGAGCACGATGACCTTGACAGCCGCGCTGTTTACGAATACGTATCTGAGGCAAAACGCCGGTTCGAGATTACCTTAACTTCCAAGTGACAATTAATCCAGACCAGGTAAGGGCGTAGCTCCGGCTACGCCCTTTCGCTTCCCAGCAAAACTATATCTTAAGCGATTGTCAAAAAAAGTCATGTTTTTTAAAGGCTTAAATTAGCCAAAAAGCCTAGTTATCCACAGCTTTCCCCGGTTTTTTCTTGACGCGATTTTCCAGGAATGATAATTTAAATCTTGCCGTAAAAAAATTTACAGCACACTAAAAATTCAGTCAGAAGCACTTCTCTAGTAACCGCCTTTCAGCCTGAAGCCCGTTAGCAAATAGCTGGCCTCAGTCTGAAAGGCATTGGGGAGCATATAATCAAACGACGGCAAGAGAGATCGCGCCGCCGGGAGAAAAAGGCAGCAGAAGTACGCAACTGCGCCGGGCAAGGTTAAGTCGATCGGCTAGTCCTTCGGGACAAAGCCAAGGGTCGGCGGAAGCTAGTCCAAATCCTCACGCATGTTTCTAGGGAAGGTGAGTCTACACCTTTCGTAGCCAACGGACTCCGTGAACTAGGTCAAATCAAACGCGACTTTCGGCGACTTTCGCCAAGAAGGATCGCGGGCGAGGAGATCAGATTCGCGGAATATCTGCGGGCAAACGATAGACCCCCAGGAATATGTGAACCCTGACCCGCTGGGCGAACCACGGGTAAAGGGAGTGATGACTCGAACCCGAAAGGTTATCCGATCGGGCCTGCCACAAGCGGGACTAGAGTCAGAAGCTGTTGTCCAGTGAAATCCGGCAGGATGGAAGGGACCACCTCTGTGATCAGCGCGCGTAAGCGACGCCAAAGGCGCCGTAAGCTAAAAAGACAGAGGTAAGCCAGAACAGGTGTAGGGTCAAGTGGAAAGCGAAAGTGGAACCTGGAACGGGATTAGAACTGCCGGCTTGCCGACAGATCGAACTCCCCTACCGCAGAAACTCAAGCGGAACACGTGTAAGGTTTGATGCCCAGATTATCGAGGCAGCCGAAGAGGCTTCGCACTTGGTTCTCAACAAAGGCAGAAAATCTTGCAGGGTCGCAGGAAGCGCGCAACAACTGTGATCAAGAAACCTTCTGGCGGATAAAGGGGTGAATCACCTCCCCTGGGTAAACATTCCCGAAGAGATGTCGGCTGTTGCCACTAAAAGGTGGCGTCAATCGATTCTACGTGAGATCAAAGTGTCGTCTCTTCCCGCAACGGAAGAGTGGCGAAAACCGCACCCTGTAGCGCGAACGCAGGTCGGAATACGACACATTAAGGGACCTCAGCCTAGGCCCTTTTTGCTTTGGGTAAATAAAAACCACCAGCTTTGAGCTGGTGGTTTCTATTTTACAAAAGTAAGCCAGATAACTATATCAGCTACCAGAATGAGCTGTGGGGTCCGGGGGCGCGCCGCTAGCCCCAATGAAAGCAACATACATAAATACAGCAAGGCGATTCGCGCCCCCGGCCTCTTTTTGGTTACTTTTTGGAGGCCCAAAAAGTAACTAGCCGTGAGGCTACACCAGCAAACGCGCAGCTGAAGATTTTTTATTCAACCGTCACACTCTTAGCCAGATTCCTAGGCTTATCCACGTCCTTGCCCAGCAGAACCGCCATATGGTAAGCAAATAATTGCAGTGGGATCACCGTCAGCAACGGCTCCAGCATCTCTTCAGTGCGGGGAATGAAGATAGTATCATCAACCAAATCAGCGATTTCCTGATCCCCCTCACTGGCAATCGCAATAATTGGACCACGGCGGGCCTGCAGCTCTTTCATATTGCTAATCATCTTGTCCCGCACGCTATTGTCGGGAACAACGCAAATGGAAGGGAATTTTTCATCGATCAAAGCCAGCGGGCCGTGCTTCATTTCTCCGGCGCCATAACCTTCGGCGTGAATATATGAAATTTCCTTGAGCTTAAGAGCGCCTTCCATGGCGATCGGGAAATTATATTTGCGACCCAGGAAAAGAAAATTATCAAATTCAGAATATTTCTCGGCAACCTTTTTTATGTTGTCACTCTGGGCAACAATCTTCTCTACCTGGTCCGGGATCTGCTGCAGAGCTTTGGTAAGTCGCTGACCGGTCACTTCCGACATCTGGCGCTGCCGACCCAAAAATATTGACAGCAGCGCAAAAACGGCCAGTTGGGAAGAGAAAGCTTTGGTGGAAGCAACTCCAATCTCCGGACCGGCGTGGTTGTAGACACCGGCATCAGTATCCCGGGCGATTGTTGAGCCGACTGCATTCACGATACCCAGAGCCAGCACACCCCGCCGTTTGGCCTCACGGATAGCTGCCAGAGTGTCTGCCGTCTCACCGGACTGGCTGACCGCCAACAAGACCGACCGTTTGGGATCAAGCACAGGCGAGCGATAGCGAAACTCGGAGGCATACTCTACCTCGGTGCGCACGCCGCCGTAACCTTCCAGCATGTATTCCCCCACTAAGCCTGCATAAAAAGCCGTCCCGCAGGCAACAATAGTAATATTTTTGATATCGCGCAGACGATCACTGTGATCTCTGATGCCACCTAAAACAGCAATTCCCTCATCAGCCTTGACCCGCCCTCTAATCGTGTTTTTGAGCGACTCCGGCTGTTCCGATATCTCTTTGAGCATAAAATGCTCGTAACCGCGTTTTTCCGCCTCATCGAGATCCCATTCAATCTCCTGAGCCTCTTTTTGAATCTTGCCGTTAGTCTTTAGCGAAGAAATCCGGTGTCCGTCTTTTCGCAACACCCCCATTTCGCCGTCATCAAGATAGATAACTTGCTTGGTATGAGCAATTATCGGAGCAGCATCGGAGGCAACAATATATTCAGATTCCCCCAGACCGATTCCCAGCGGACTCCCCTGTTTGGCCACAATCATTTCCCCGGGATGACGACGACTGACAACCGCAATCCCAAAAGTTCCCTGCACTTCCTGCAAAGCTAAACGCACCGCCGCCTCCAGATCACCGGCATAATTTGCTTCGATTAAATGAGCTAGCACCTCGGTATCGGTTTCGGAAGTGAATTTGTGCCCGGAACCTTCCAGCTTTTTTTTAAGCGGCAAGAAATTTTCAATGATGCCGTTGTGGACAACTAAAATCTCCCGCTGGCAGTCATAGTGAGGGTGAGCATTAGTCTCCGTCGGGATACCATGTGTTGCCCAACGCGTGTGCGCAATCCCCACTGAACCGGGAGAAAATTCCCTGTCGATTTTTTGCTGTAGATCACCGATGGCGGAACGATCACCACGCCGCCGTACTTTGCGGCAATATATTCCTTCACCATCAACTATCGCCAAACCGGCTGAATCGTAACCTCGATACTCCAGACGCTTCAATCCCTCCAGCAATACTCTCGGGACATCGTCACTCTTCCCGAGGTAACCAACAATACCGCACATAGATTTTTATTTTGAAAAATATTTATTTTGCTAGATTTATCCCAAATATTCCCATAACTTTGTAAAAATCAGCTTTTGTGTTTCGGCACTGGCCTTGTCTTCAATGATTACCCCGACCGGTTCACCTTTACCTCCGATAGTTACCAGCGATATTTTTTTCCCATAAACTACCATATAACTGGAGTTTTCCACAGCCTGCTGTGAAAGCCATTTACGTTCATCCAAACCACGCAGTTCTCCGCCTTTGCCGATGGCAATAACTTTGACTTTAATGCCGGCTTTAATACGTTGTTCGGAAAAATCAGGAATATTCGTATATATGATCTCACGTTTACCTTTGGTTGAATATACATAATACTCCTTTTTCTTTTCGTGCGACATTGTTTCCAGTACATCACGCAGCATTTCGCTGACTTCCCGAGTGCCCTCGAAATATCGCACCTTCGGACCGTTGTCCCCAGTGGTGAAAAAGGTCCGCAATTCCGGCAACACGCTTTTTAATTCCGCTTTCTGGTCATCCAGCTCAGCCTGGCTGCGGCGCAGCAGATTTTCTAGAGACTGCGGATCCTGGGCAACAAACATCTTCAGACCACCGCGGCGGTAATGGGAAGCAATCCCGTCGGCAATAAATTTCTTGAGATGATTAAATACAGTTCCTCTACCGACACCGGTGCGAGATGCAATAGAACGAACTGAGGTCGGACCATTTTCTAGTAAATCAAAATAGACCGACACCGCGTCGGCCGAAAAGCCTAACTTTTTGAGGGTTTCTTCAACCATTGGTTATTGAAGGTGGAAGGTAGAAGATGGAATTACGAGCTTCTATTTTCTATTTTTCACTTTCTATCCCTAAATGCCTGAAGAGGAAGCGGGAGAAAAACGGAGAGTGGGGGCAGAGGGGGTCACGGGGTGACGTTGGTGTGTCTGGAAAAAGTTTTTCTATTTGCTTCCTCTTTTGGTTGGAGTCGGGGGGGACTTGGTCAAGCATGGCTTGATTTGGTCACCTTTGGGGTCGACTCCTGGTTGGCCTTTGCGGGGCCTCATATTTTTTCTTCCTCCTTCTCCCTCCATAGGTAACATAGCATACTGACAAGCTGTGTCAAGTATCATTTTGACACCGCGACCACCTGATAAGCCTTATATATAAGGTTTTTGCCTATAAATAAACATCGGTGTCAAGTAAATTTGACAGTTAATTGCAATAAAAAACAGTCTCTTCAAATGACCGTTTTTCGTCTTACATCTTATCCACAACCTTGATATTCATCAGGTTCAGGGCATTTTCCAGGACTTGCAAAACCGCCTGTAGCAGGGCTACCCTGGTTGCTTTCAGTGCCGGCTGAGCGTCTTTGACATTGTGTTTTTGGTAAAATGCTGTCACTGCCTTAGAAAGCCCCAGTGTGTAGGCCGGTATCAGCAGGGTATTCTTGGTATCGGCAGATTTTTCGATGACAAAGGGATATTCAAAGATTATTTTAATAAGCTTTCTCTCTTCCGGTTCTTTAAGCAGCTCAAAATTGGGCTTGACATCTGTCTCCCCCGCTTTGCGCAAAATGCCTTTGATACGAGTAGCTGCGTACTGAATATAGGGACCGGTGTCACCTTCCAGGCTGAGCGACTTTTTCGGATCAAAAATCATGTTTTTGTGTGGCGAGTGCCAAAGAATATAGAAATTGATAGCTCCCAGGGCAATTTCATAGGCTAGAGCTGGTTTGTCCTCGTCTTTGAGATCCGCTTCTGAGTTTTTGATTTTGCTAAGCACCATTTTCTCCATATCCTCTAGAAAATCATCGGCGTCAACAACTGTCCCTTCGCGCGATTTCATTTTGCCTTCGGGGAGATTAACCATGCCGTAAGAAAAATGGCTGAAACCTTTGGCCCAGTCATAGCCCAGCAGTTCCAGAATTTTCAGAAGAACCTGGAAGTGATAATTCTGTTCCGAAGCCACCACATATATCAACTGGCTCAAATCATATTCATCGTGACGCCTCTTGGCCGTGCCCAGGTCTTGAGTTATATACAGAGTCGTTCCGTTAGCTCGCACCAGAACTTTTTCTCCCAGCTTCCATTTCTCCAAGTCAACTACCACGGAACCGTCTTCATTCTTATGAAAAACACCCTTCTTAACTCCCTCGGCAACAATATCTTTGCCTAGCAGACAAGTCTTGGATTCATAATCTGAAACGTCGAATTTGATCCTAAATTTGGCATAAGTATCCTGCATGCCCGCCAGCACCCATGAATTCATTTTTTTCCACAATTCCCTGGTGGCCTTATCATTGTTTTCCCATTTCTGTAGGCATTCCCTGGTTTGCTCGCCCAACCTTGAATCAGGCAGGTTGAAGAATTCTTCCTTGGTCTTTCCTGCCGGCGGATTCTGAGAATCAAATCCCTGTTCATTTGCCCATTTTTCATATTCAGCCGAAAACTTCTGTTCAAAAAGCACGTAGAAATCACCCACTAGATGATCGCCTTTAACTCCCCGGCTTTCCGGGGTGGCACCTTCGCCCCAATTCTGATAAGCCACCATTGATTTACAGATATGGATACCGCGGTCATTAAACAACACCCCCTTGATTACTTTGTATCCGGCCGCTTGATAAACTTGTGAGAGCAGCCAACCCAAAGTTTGGTTACGAACGTGACCCAGGTGCAAAGGCTTGTTCGTATTTGGCGAAGAAAATTCGATCATGACACTCTGATTCTTATCCGCCCAGGTTCCGTACTTCTCTTTTTCTTTCGTCACTTGCGCAATTGCATCTTGCCCAAACTTGGCCGGATTCAAAGACAGATTAAGATACGGACCGGCTGCCTGAGCTTTGCCAATTAATTCGGCTCCGGTCAGCTTCTCGGCCAAATCCTTGGCAATTTCCGGCGGGGCCGCACCCAGCTTCTTGGCAAATGGAAAACAGGGCACCGCCCAGTCGGCATCAATGTTCGCCGGCGGGTCATTCAAAACCACCGGCGCCGATTGATCGCCGACCGCTGCCCTTATCTCTGATTCCAATTTGTCTTTCAGCTCAAATACCGTAGCCATTTATTTGACGACAATATTAACTAAGCGACCGGGTACATAGATTTCCTTAACTGTCTCTTTGCCCTCAAGCCACTTGGAAACGTTTTCCGCCGTCTTCGCGGTCTTGATTGCTTCCGCCTCGGCAATATCCTGAGCCACCTCAACCTTGCCACGAACCTTACCGTTGACCTGCACCACTAGCTCGAAAGTCTCGTCTTTGACAAGCGCCGGATCGAACTTGGGCCAGGGTTTCTTGGCAATACTTTCGCTATTCCCAAATTGCGACCATAGCTCCTCGCAAATATGGGGAGCAAACGGCGCTAGAATCTGCAGGAAAGTTCCCCAATACTCTTTGGCCGTTGCGCCGGTAAGCTCATCTGCTTCCATTTGCAAGCTTTCATTTAGAAAAGTCATCATGGCGGCAATAGCCGTATTGAAACGGAAACTGGCAATATCTTCACCAACTTTCTTGACAGTTTTATTGAGTAGCACTGCCGCCTCGCCCGTAATCTCACCCGGGCCGGAATCTGCCTGGATCTGACCAGCGACTTTGCTGCCCGTATCCCAGACTTTTTCCAGGAACCGGCGCGTGCCGACAATGCCCTTGGTATCCCAGGGCTTGGCATCCGCCAGCGGTCCCATGAACATTTCGTACATGCGGAAAGCGTCGGCGCCGTGTTCCTTGACAACGTCATCCGGATTGATGACATTGCCACGGGATTTCGACATTTTGACGCCGTCCGGACCCAGAATCATGCCCTGATTAAGAAGTTTCAGGAAAGGCTCGGGATGGTCGACGATTTTGATATCATACAAAACCTTATGCCAAAAACGGGCATAAAGCAAATGCAAAACCGCATGCTCGGCACCGCCCACGTAGGTATCCACCGGACACCAGTATTGCATTTTTTTCTTAGTAAAAATTTCGTCGGTATTCTTGGGATCGATGTAGCGTAAATAGTACCAGCAGGAACCGGCCCACTGCGGCATGGTATTGGTCTCGCGCTTGGCTTCTCCCCCACACTCCGGACACTTGGTTTTCACCCAATCGTCAATCGCCGCCAGCGGTGACTCACCGGTTCCGGTAGGTTCATATTCTTCAACGTCTGGCAACTCAACCGGCAAATCCTGCTCCGGCACGGGTACCACTCCGCAACTGGGGCAGTGAATAATCGGGATAGGCTCACCCCAGTAACGTTGGCGGGAAAAAACCCAGTCACGTAATTTGTAATTAGTAGTTTTCTTGCCATCCACCTTGGCCGCAATTTTGGGCATCGACTCGCTGGCATCCAGACCATCAAAGTCTCCAGAGTTAACCAACTTACCTGCACCAATATAGGCTTCGGCAAGATCATGGAGTTGGCCGTCAGGCGAGATAACTTCGACTATCGGCAAATCGTATTTTTTAGCAAAAGCAAAATCTCGCTCGTCGTGGGCCGGCACCGCCATGATCGCCCCCGAGCCGTAATTCATCATGACATAGTCGGAAACCCAGATCGGAATCTCTTCATTATTCGCCGGATTGATTGCATAAGCGCCGGTAAAGACACCGGTTTTTTCCTTTTCCAGTGATTCCCGTTCCAAATCGGATTTGTTGGCCGCTTCTTGCTGATATTTGGCAACCGCGTCTTTCTGCTCGGCGGTAACTATTTCTTTCAGAAAAGGATGTTCCGGCGCCAAAACCATGAAGGTAGCACCAAAGAGGGTGTCAACCCTAGTCGTGTAAACCCGTAACCCCTGCTCGTGTCCTTTGATGTCAAAATCAATTTCATATCCCTCCGAACGACCAATCCAGTTGCGCTGCATTTCTTTTATCTTCTCCGGCCAGTCAAGCAAGTCGAGATCCTTGAGCAGGCGATCAGCGTAATCAGTGATACGCAAAATCCACTGCTTCATGTCTTTTTTGACCACCTTGGCGTGACAGCGCTCGCACTCACCGCCGACCACTTCCTCGTTGGCCAAACCGGTTTTACAGCTAGGACACCAATTGATGGGAATATTGTCTTCGTATGCTAATCCCTTTTTGAAAAGCTGCAAGAAGATCCACTGCGTCCATTTGTAATAATCCGGGTCAGTTGTATTCACTTCCCGATCCCAGTCATAACTAAAACCTAACTTTTTGATTTGCTTGCGGAAACGATCCACGTTCATCGCTGTCACTTC
>CAZLGC010000004.1:0-43917 GCA_964559275.1 uncultured Candidatus Saccharibacteria bacterium | reverse complement strand
GGTGTGAAAATCTCGAGAGTTCGCTATTTACAAGGTTGAAAAACAATGTTCATCTTGTAGTAACAATGTAATTACAATAAGACATGGATTCATCAATTACTGATCTTCAAAATTTTACCGGGTTCGACACCCGAACAATCAGAAAAAGGCTATCTGAAGCAGGAGTTGTTTTTAAAACAGGAGGGTATCGAAATTCCGCTAAGGTGTGTGATAGTAAAATTGCCTTACCGATATTGTATCAAGTAAATCAACCCGATAATACAGATCCGTCGACAAAAATACAGTTGTTAAATGCATACGAAAAGCGCGAAGATATCAGAAGGAAAAAAAGAGAAAACGATATTGAAGAAAAGTTGTTAATCTCGGTTAATGCAGCGCTTGAGGTTCCTGAAAAATTGGCGGCGCAAATGGTCCCGATACTTGAAAGCCTGCCCCTGATTATGAAACGGAATCGGCCTGAAATATCCGGGGACGAAATTCTTTTAACCAAAAAATCAATCGCTGAGTGCTTGAATATAATAGACAACATTCAGGTTAAAATAGATTAATGATTTTAATAGCAAATAATACAAGATATGAAAGTTCTTATTTTAAAATTAAAACTCCAATGATTGGCGCTGAGTGGGCGGATCAGAATTTTTACCTGTCCCCTGAATCATCTGGAACCGAAGGGCGCTGGAAGTGCTATCCGTACCAGGTGGCCATCATCAACTGGATGACATCGGATGATATTGAGGAAATCAACTGGATGAAAAGTCGCAGAATAGGCTACACTAAATGTTTAATGGCCTCAACAGCATATTTTATTGAACAGAAAAACAGAAACGTGGCGATCTGGCAACCGACTGACGGGGATGCAAAGGATTTCACGACCGATGAAATAGAACCCATGCTTCGAGATGTGCCGGTTTTGGGTGATCGGCTGAAGTGTAAAGTCGGGTATAAATCCAAGTGGAATACGGTTGAGAAAAAAGTTTTCCATGGCGCCACGCTGGACATTAAGGGCGGTAAGTCTGCCCGAAACTTTCGCCGGATGACAAAAGACGTGGCGATTTATGATGAGTTGTCAGCATTTGATGCGGACATTGACGGCGAGGGCTCGGCGGTTGAACTCGGTGACGGTCGGCTTGATCAGGCCCCGTTCCCAAAGTCGGTTCGGGGGTCAACTCCAAAAATCAAGGGATTGTGTCAGATCGAAATGGCGGTTAATGCGGCTGATATGATCTTTTACCGTTTTGTGGAATGTCCTCACTGTTTGGTGCTGCAACGGCTTGAGTTTAAAAACTTCAAATGGGAAAAAGACCAGCCGGAAACCGTGTATTATCAATGCAAAAATGGGTGCAAATTATATTATCGTGATTACCCGGAAATGGACGAAGCCGGTAGATGGCAAACCATGGACGGCGTTTATTACGAGGACGCGCTTGACAAGTTTTTCGGCCCCGATGACAAGCCGAGACAGAAACCCCGGAGAATCGGGGCTTGTCTTTGGGCGGCGTATTCGTATTTAAGACCATGGTCTTATTTTGTGGATCGGTGGCTTGCGGCAAACCGGGAAAAGAAAAACGGAAATATCACCGTTTTAAAATCGGTTATCAATACGCTTTTGGGCGAAACCTTTGAGGATAAGGGCGAAACCGTCAATGCGTCTGCTTTGGGGCAGAGGGGTGAAGATTATTTGATTGAGGGTACGATTCCGAATGAGGTTTTGGTGGTCACTGTAGGCGCTGACGTTCAAGGTGGGGCAAATTCCAGGATTGAGATTGAGTTTGTCGGCCATGGCCTTGAGTCTGAAACATGGTCGCTCGGTTATGAGGTTGTTCCGGGTGATGCGGAAAGGCCGGAGGTTTGGGATCATATTGACGACCTGTTGAGAAAAACATTTGTTCGGGTTGATGGAGTTGTCTTGAGAGTGGCGGCGGCTTTTGTTGATTCTGGATATCTGGCAAACGAGGTTTACAAGTTCACTGGCCCTCGGAGGCGTAGGAATATTTATGCAACAAAGGGCGTTTTACAAGGAACCCTTTGCAATAAAGGGCATTGGCAGGGCGATAAAAAGAAGGGGGGCCGGGCGATCCTTCGCTCCTGTAATGTCGATGACGGTAAAACGATTGTTTTTAACCGGTTAAGAATTCAAGACCCAGGCCCAGGGTATTGTCATTTTCCGGAACATTACACAGACAAGCACTACAAGCAGTTGACCAATGAGGAAAAAATAGAAGTCAGAAAAAAAGGCGTTTTGGTTGGGTACGAGTGGCGAAAAAAAGGGCCGAATGAACAGCTTGATGTCAGGGTGTATGCTTTGGCGGCGTTTGAATTTTTAAATCCGAATTTAGGGAAAATCAAGATGCGTATTGAAAGGCGCGTCAGTGATGATAATAGTGCTGAAACCCTGGGTATTCCAAAAACGCAGAGGCAGGCGCAGGAAAGCAGACCACAGGCCAAAAAGAAGGCTGGCCGGGCGCAAAAGAGTAATGCGCTACCTCAAAAAAAAGGCTGGTTTAAATGAAAATCCTTGTACCGTTAACCATAATCGCAATAATTATAGAGATTATTACGTTTGTTTTATGGGGAATGTTTTGATGGCGGTTGAAAAGTCAAAAAAACTATTGGTTCAGATGCAGGACATTGAAGATTTCACCGGCATTTCAAGCGAGACAATCAAGAGAATGGTTGATCAAGTGGGTTTCCCGGCAAGAAAACTTAATGGCACTTGGTATTCTAGCACGGATGCGATTGAACAATGGATGTTTGATAGTTGTTATTCAAAAAAATTAAAAAAAATAGTGAAAAAATGAAAAAAATAATCAAAATAACATGCAAGGGTTCCGGGGTAATCCCGATTGACAAGTTGAAAGACTTTCAGGGCAATTTAAAAACGCTTGAGCGTGATGAGTTTGAAAAGCTCAAACGGTCAATCCTAAAACACGGATTCAGCTTTCCGGTTTTTGTCTGGAAGAATTTTTTATTGGACGGACACCAGAGGCTTTTTACGGTGCGGGAATTATTAAAACAGGGTTACACCATAGCCGACATTCCAATTGTTGAAGTACAGGCACAGGACAAGGCAGAAGCGGCTGAAAAGCTGTTGAGGCTAAACAGCCATCATGCGAAAATAACCGAAGATGGGTTGTATGAGTTTTTAAACGAAATGTCGGTTGATATTTCAGGGTTGGTGGATGATCTGACGTTGCCGGATATTGATATGGATCGGTTTTTGGATGGATGGGTTGAGGATGGCAAGCCAATAACTTTAACAGATGATCAGCAACAGGAAAATAATTCTCAGGATACAGGCTTTGTGACCTGCCCGAAGTGCGGTTTTGAGGTGAAAATATGAAAATTGGAATTTATGTACAATCTCATTATGCGAAAGCAAATTATAAACAGGAATCTTTTAATATCCGATTGTTTGCGGGGGTTGAGGTCGTGGCAGATGCTTTGCGGCGCGGTGGGCATGATATAAGATATTGTTCGGAGTATAACGTTAACAAATTCGATATTATTTTAATCTCAATTACCGCTCAATGTGATTGGTTTTCATATATTTCAGAACGCGAGCGGTGGCCGGGTGGAAGTTATAAAGTTATTGTTGGTGGCGCTGGGTGTCTTAATATTCGTCCGTTTTTAAAATGGTTCGATGTTTGCGTGTGGGGTCGTGGCGAAGATATTATTTGCAATGTGGTTGATAATATTGATTCGTGCCACGGGTTGCAGGGGTGCGTTGCTGAAAGTCAAAAATTTAAGGCGTCTAAAAGCTATAACATTCACCAAGCAGGCGGGGTTTATCTTCACAAAATAAAAATCGGAAACCATACCAAAAAAGAGCAGGTTTGGCAGGAAACCGGTATTGGATGTAAGCGGAAATGCAAGTTCTGTGCATATACCTGGCACCGTAAAAACATTATTACAGGGCAAAGTTATTCAAATGACGGGCTTGACGTTGAATTCACGATGCTTGACCTGGATATAGATAGTACCGACTGGTGCAAAAAAAGCATAAGAAACATCGGTCTTGACGGGGTTTCTGAACGGCTGCGGAAGATGGTTAATAAGCCGATATCAAAAGAATTGTTAATTGAATTTATTTACAAAAAATCAAAATTCGGGAATGGCGAACAGGTTAAGTTTTTTAATGTTGTGGGGTATCCATTCGAGGCTGCTGATGATTATTCAGAGTTATTGGAGTCATTGCGGTTAGCGGATGATAAGGTTAATGGAGAGGGAAAAATGTCTTGCCTTTTTGGGTTTACACCTTTTCGGGCCATGCCTGCAACCCCGGCGGCGTTGTGGCCTATGCCTCAGCGTGATTTTCGACGACAATCAATTTCTCATCAACTTAAAAAACATACAATGCCTGGCAATGTGTTTTTCCAAGGCGAATCAATATGGGCGGTGGAATGGATGGGCACGGATTCTTTATCTGGTGTTATTTTGGATGCGATTGCTTTGCGTGGTAGTGAGAAAGATATTGAAAATGTTGGTAAAATATCCAGAACTAAAAAATTTTGGACGGCTTCAGCAAAAAATAAAGAAGCGACATTGAGGCAATATTTCGATGTTGATTTTTTAATGGGGGAGTTTTCATTGGATACGTATCCGGTTAATTATCTTCACGGATACATATCCAATGAAAAGATTATGAGGCATATTTGAGGGTTGAAATCTTTTTTGATCGATCCTCGTTTTCAACACCGTTTCACCTTTTTCACCGTTTCAACAATAAACCGCCTCAGTTTTTCAGCGGCAGAAATTCCCTCTTTATCCGCAATGAATTTAAATTCTTTCCATTCCTGGGGCAGGTTCCTGAGTATGTAATTTTTTTGTTTCATTTTTTCCTCCGTTTTTCAAGGTTGATGTTCGCCCCTTTTCTTTTTCCGCCCATAGTCATTAATCAGCCTCTGTTATTTCAACGAGTTCAAATCCAAAAGGCGCACCAAACTGGCATTGGCCATAACTATTACCATCGTTATCAACCCAACACTCAAGCCCATAGCTTGAGTCAGGAGAATCCGTAGTGCTTTGCACATCAAGGATATCGCCAGTCATAATGTTTTTAATCTTTGCTTTCATAACTTCCCACCCCTTTTTTTACAATTTGTTAATTTTTATGGCTTTTTTAAGGTCTTCCAGCGTCCAACCTTGATCCATTTTTTTTTGGTAAAACTGTTGACTTGGTTAGCCGATAATTAACTCGATGACTTTACGGTCGATAATCAGGTCTTGCAGATGCAACATACTGATTTCCGGCTGTCCCTCAACCGTCACCATGGAGTTTCCGTGATCGACTGAAACAACCTTGGCGATTATGTCACCAGATTTAAGAGAGTCGCCAATTTTGATGTTTTTAATTTTTTGACTGATTTTGTCTTCGATTTTTTTCATTTTTTTTCTCCTGTTAAATTGTTAGCGTTTGTTGTTTTTCCCTCGCTCTGATTACACTATATATAATGATAATCTTGATGTCAAGCATTATTTTCAAAAAAAGTGATTTTTTTTGGTTTTTTTTTATAAATACAACATATTGTGTCCAGTGGAATTGTAACCACAAAACAACAGCTAAAAAAATCTTTAAAAAAGCCTGTCAACCGAAAATAACCCCATTCTGACCTGAAATACCCCCATTCTGACCTGAAATACCATCAAATAGTCAAAACGGCCAAAACCTCGTGTTAAGTTCAGGCCATACGTAAGACGTTTTATGGCCTGAACCTGTAGCATGGGGGAAACTATGTCGTGGTAACAAAAAAGAAAACAAAACCCACCAAGAAAAAAACCACCAGAAAAAAGCCTATTGAAAAGCCTGTGTTAAAGTCCGTGATTCCCGAACCAGCGGAAAGTGAAAATACCAAGGCTGAACCGGGATTTGACCGGATTTTCAGGTCAGGGAATTCGGGGAAAAATGCGGTTTGTCCGAAATGCGGGGCGTTTCCGACCATAACCAAAATCAGGCGGCCTGGGTATGAATTGCGGCGATGTCGGGAGTGTGGCCACCGGTTTGAAATCCGAATAGAGGGTTAAAAACCATGGCTTTTACAACGTGGGCGGCGCTGAAAACGGCCATTCTTGACGCCATTGCAAATCATGTAGCGGGCACGCCTTGCACCGGGGAATATGAGGTTGATGGGCAACGGATGAAATACCGGTCGTTTGATGAATTGGAACGGCTTTATGATTTTGCCTGTAAACAGGCGGCCAAGGCGTCACGCACCCGGCGATCATTCGGACGGTTTCGGAGGTTCCAGTAATGGCGAAGAAAAAAAAGGCCGGATTACTGGCCCGGATGTTTCCGATGTGGGCGCTTAAAAGAAATATCGCTCGGGCTCGTTTTGAACGGCTGGAAAAATTCCGGTCACTTGATGCGGTGGGCGGTGGGCGTTCCCGGTATTCCTTCCCTTCTACTTCAATGAATATCAATTCAGAGGTTGCCGACAATATTGTTGGCTTGCGTGAGCAGATCCGGCGGTATGAGTTGGAAAATGGGAATGTTGCCGGGGCTTTTCGGCGGCTAAAAAAAAACGTGGTTGGCCATGGTATTCGGTTGAATTCTGAAATTACGGCAGATCCGGACGGCGGCAAATCATTTTTAAAAATTTCTGACATTCAGGCTGAGGCTGCAAACAACGCTGCTGAAAAGTATTTCAATAAAGCGTGGAACAAGCAGGCAGACAAGCGGTTAATGCTTCCTTTTTACGGGGCTGACGGCATTCAGGGAATTGTAGAACACGCCCTGATCCGTGACAATGAGTGCCTTGTGGTCGGCAGGACTTCGGCCAGGGTTGACAGGCTTATTCCGTATTGCCTTGAGGTTTTAGAAGCTGATCGATTGCAAACGCCACCGGGCGAGTTCAAAAATCCGAATATCGAAAACGGGATTTTATTCGATTATGAAGGAGCCCCGAAGTCCTATTTTGTTTTAAGGCAACATCCCGGCAGCACCATTTCCGGTTTGCGTGATGATGATTTTGAAGAAATACCGGCTTACAACGACAACGGCACGAAAAAAGTCATGTTCCTGTTTAACCCGATCAGGCCGGAGCAGACAAGGGCGTTTTCGTTGATGGCATCAGCGTTAAAAGATGTTCAGGACGTTGACAGATACATGGAAGCTGAAAAGTTGGCGGCGCTGGAAGATGCTTGCATGTTCGGGACGGTGACCACCGATGATCCTGACGGATGGGACGGCGAAAACGTGACGACCGAAGATAAGGAATACGACCGAATCCATGAGTTTTCGCCTAATACAGTCAGCTATCTTCAACCCGGCGAAACAATGGATGTTCACCGACCGGTCAGGCCCGGCAACCAGTTTGACTCATTTCTTGATCAGGTATGGCGTGGGCCTGCCAACTCTTTAGATATCCCGCCTGAAGTGTTTTTACAGAAATGGAACGGCATGAACTATTCAAATGCCCGGACGGTTTTGCTTCAATTCTATACTACTTGCCGGGAACGTCAACGATTTTTAATTAATAATCTAAACATTCCTGTTTATGAAAATGTATTCCGGGCGTTCGTAACGAAAGGGCTGGTCAAGGCACCTTCTTTTTTTAGCAATCAATATGACTGGCTTGAACATTCATGGATTGCCCCCGGCTGGCAATGGGTTGACCCGGCAAAAGAGGCGAAGGGCAAGGAAACAGAGGTTGAGCTCGGAACTGAGAATATTTCAGATATCATACTTTCTCAAGGCGAAGATCCAAAAATTAAACTTGAGCGGCGGGCCAGGGAAAAGAAATGGATTAAAGACCTTGAGGCGAAATATGACGTTGAGCTTTTCCCGGAGAAACGGGCAGAAGCTGGCCCGGTAGAGCCAGAAAGCGAGGATAAAGAAGATGAATAAAAGCGAATTGTTTTTCAGGTCCATGGCGATTGACGGGGTTGAAGTGGATGAAAAGGCCAGAGAATTAACGGTTTCTTTTTCGTCAGAGAACCCGGTTGCCCGCCGATATTATGGCGATGAAATTCTGCTACATGGTGAAAAGAACGTTGATCTTGAATATTTAAACTCAGTCGGTTCAGTGCTTCGGCGGCACAATGGCGATCTGGTTGACATTATTGGGCCTGTCAAAAAGGTATGGTTGCAAGACCGGCGAGGCATGGCGGTTATCGGGTTTGATGAAGATGAAAACGGCAATACAGCCATGCAGAAAATCAAGGCGGGAAGCCTCAGGGGTATTTCTTTTGGGTATCAGATTAGCAAAGGCATTCGGCTTGATGAAGAATCTGACGCATGGGTAGACCCTGAAACTAAGCGGGAGTATAGCGGCCCGGCTGTCATTGGTATTGAGTGGCGGCCTCATGAAATCACATTAACACCAATCCCGGCTGATCATACAGTCGGATTTAACCGGTCAATGGTTGAAAATATTCAGTTTGAAAACCAACAACGAAAACAAATGGAGGTAATTGAAATGGAAGATAAGGAAATCAGAAAACTTGTAAAAGACACCGTTACGGAAGCAATCGGGAGCTTACCGAAACCGTTGACAGCCGAAGAACTGGCGAACACGGTAAGAAGCATTGTAAAAGAAGAATCAACCCCGAAAATTCAGGTTGACCGGGACACCCTGGCCGATCTGTCAAGCCGGGCAATGGCTGTGTCGGATGGATGCAAATCAAAGGTGTTCGACTTGGCCCTTGAGGGCCGGTCTCACGTTGAAATGCTGAACTTTATCAGTGACGAAGCTGTTAAAGACCCGGATGCAAGACGCAAAAAAAGTGCCGGCGACGAACATCACGAAGATGGACCCGGTGATCAGAAATACCGGAAAGTGGATGAAATTCCGGACGAAATGTTTGCCGGGGCTTTCCGGCGGTAGGTAATTAATTTTTAACGTTTAATTTTTTTTGGAGGACACCAAAAATGGCAGACAATAAATATCCGTTCGTAAAAAACCTTTTAGGCGCTGGCGATCCGCTGATTATGCCCATGAAGTGTGCGGCGGGAAGCACCCGGACGTTTAAAGCCGGTGAAATTTTAACCTTTAACGAGAACTCCGGCGTTGTGACCGCCGTTGATGCGGTTGCGGATGCGGTTTATAGCTTGGTAATTGCCGCAGAGGAACAGAAAGCCGATGATCCGGCCCGTTATATTCCATGTTTTATGTTGCGAGAGGGCGATGTTTTCGAGTTTGCCCTGGCTGCCGCAGACGCCATTGAATATGGCGAGGGGTTAACGTTGACCGCTTCGCAAAGCCAACAGTTGACCGTTGATGTTGACGGGGTGTGTGTGGCGCATTCTATTGGCACCGATAACGTGCCTCAGGTCGGTACGACCATCATGAGCAAGTCTTACGTTCAGGCGATTTTCAATAAAGAGTTTTCTTATCTGTATAAGAACATTCTGCAAAAGAACCTGAAAAAGAACATGGCGAAAACAGCAGCCTACACTGTGACTCTTGAAGATTGCGGGGCAACCATTACCAATAAAGGCGCAAGCGGATCAGTAACTCTAACCGCCCCCGATGCGGTTGTTCCGGTAGGTTTTAATTTCAGACAGTCGGCTATGGCTGATGAAGTGTTCGTGTTTGATCCGAAACCGGACACGGCCAAATGTTACATTAAGGGCGGTGCTCAGGCTGCCGGTAAGTATGTTTCGATAACCGACATTGGCGACTGGATTGACTGGGAATGGGACGGAACTGACTGGCTTGGTACTGCATCTATTTCCGGAGCTGATGGCGATATCAGCGTTGAGGGATAACGGCTAAAAAATTAAATAATCTGGCGGCGGGGAGACTTGCCGCCTTTTACGGAGGAAAAAAAAATGGCGAGAAAATTAATATCAAGCGGCATTTCTTACGGCGATGGATTCAACATGGGTGATCTGCGGGAAATCGCAAAAAAGCACCCGGTTGAATTCATGCGAAAAGCCGATGAACTGATCAATGACGGCAAGTTGACCCTGGGCGATATGCTGGCAGACAGCAAATCCTTTTTCCGGGCGTTTTCAGATATTGAGGTCCCGATCACCATTGCCGATGAACTGGCCGATGGTGGGCAGAGAGCCATTACCACGAGCGCCATGCCGGTCTTGACCGGAACGGCGGTGGTAAAAATGATCAATGACCGGTATCAGGAAATTCCCACAATCGGGCAGGAGTTGGTTCAGGAATTCGATGATAACAAAAAAATTACGACCATTGCGGCGATTCTCAACGAGGATAAAAATGTTGATGAAGTTAAGGAAACCGAAGAGTTCCCGGAAATCGGCGCAAGCGAAGAAACCGTTGAAATCAGGCATCGGAAAAACGGGCGCAAGCTGACGCTTACCACCGAAATGATCAAAGAAAACGATGCGCCTAATTTCTTGATGCGGGTTAATGCGCTGGCCGAAATTGCCAATGATTATGTCGAAGAACTGACCCTGAAACGGGTCACGGATCACCACGGATCTGCGGCGGCACCGGCTGAACCGTATGCTTACCGACCTGAAGGAACCGGGACTCAGCTTTATAATGCAACGGAGAACTATCCCGGAACCAGAGCACCGAGTGGCACCAGGGTCAACTCCAACCCGTTTGTCGATGAAACCGACCTGGAAAATGTCAGGACGGTTTTGGCGGCCATGAAAAACAGCCGGGGTAAACGAATTGGTATTCCTCAGTCTGAAAGGATTTTGCTGGTTCCGGATGCACTAATCGGAGCGGTTTCCAAAGTCTTGAACTCCGAATATGTACCCGGCGTTGAAAACGAGGTATCCAACTGGGGGCCAAAAGGCCGGTGGAATATTCCGCCTGAAAGATTGCTTTCCAGCCCGAAACTCGATGATCTGTCAACGTCTGCCTGGTATTACGGCGCTTTCAAGCGTCAGTTTATGCGAAAATGGAAGATTCGGTTCACTTATGTGACCCTGGGGCAGAACACGCAGGCATATCTTGACCGGGATATCGCTTTCCAGGCCCGGATTTCATGGGATTGTGAGGTCGGGGCTACGGATTATGTATGGGTAGTTCAGTCTTTGGCGGCGACAACTGCACCTGCTGACGAGTAATCTGAATTAACAATCAATCAAATTGATAAAATCCGGGGTGAAATACCCCCGGATTTCATGAGGCAAAAAAATGAAATATAAAAATTTTTTATTTGTCGGCCTGGCGCTGGTTTTAGGTGTGACCCTTGCCTGGGCCGGAACGGTATCTGAAAAGCCCTACGGCATTGCGTTTCCGAAATGGTACGGGTATTCATCTGGGGCAAAGTCAACCTATTATCTAGAACATCCGACCCTGACCGCAAATGATCAGGTTGTGACCGAAGATGCGACTCAAACCCTGACGAATAAGGCCTTGACCAGTCCGACGATTACCGGCGGGTCGGTTTATTCGATAACATTAAATGGTGAAGATATTGCCGATGATACGATTGACGATGATTCAATTGATTTCACCGATGTAACCTTATTGGACTTCGGCCTTGCAATTACTCATGATACCGCAGGTGAACTTGATGCTTTATATGAGGCAGAGCTTGATGATTCTGCTGGATTATTGGCGGCGCTGGATGACGAAACCGGATCCGGGGTGGCTGTTTTTTCGACATCTCCCTCTTTAGTAACTCCAATTCTCGGCACAATCACATCAGGCGTTGGGACGGCTTTAACCGCTCTTAATGGCGAAAACATCCAAGACGATACCATTGACGAAGATGCGTTCCAGTTCGGGACCGGAACGGATGATTTTTCAGCCAGCGATTTACCTGACGAAGATTTAGGCGATGTCAGTATTACATCCGGCGTTTATTCGGTTGATGACAACTCGTTAGGCATGACCGATATTGCGGCGGCTGATTATGGCGATGTGTCAGTGGGTGCCGATGGGACGGTGACGCTGGATGCTGATGTTGTGTCAGCGGATGAGATGGCCAACGCAGACCATGGCGACGTAAGCTGGTCAAGCGGTGTGGCGAGTGTCGAGGCCATGAGTGATGATCCAGTGCTTGATGGTAGTTTTGCTTTTGGAACGGCTGTTTTTTCTTATGGCACAAGTGCCGGGCAGGATGCGGTTGACGTGGACAATGTCAATGTCGCATTTATCGACGCGACTTCATTCGGGCAAACAATCGGTGGTTTTACGAATGGCGTTAGCGGTCAAGTTCTTTATATCACTGTCAAAAATGCCGCTGAAACCGTTACCCTTGAACATAACGAAGGCGCTGGGAATCAAGATCTTCTTTTGGATGGCGAGGGTGATGTGACGTTGAATGTTTATGAGGGCGTTACGCTCGTTTGCGATGGTACAGACTGGTATGAAATCAACCGTTAATTTTTAGGGCTTAGAAATGTCATTCACGGATCAATTAACATCTGATTTTGCCGCTTTCATCAATACAGATGAATTTGCCGAAGCCATTTCTTATAAATGCTATGGCGTTGATGCGGTGACTGTCGATGCGGTTGTGGTTCGTGAGGATTATATCAAAGCCCCCGGAGAGGAAAACTACCTGACAAAATCGGCGAATCTGTATGTGCTGGCTTCAGATTTGGCGGCGGCCCCGAATGTGGATGGCGATATTGCAACTTTTGACGGTGTTGCATGGGAAACTGACGCATGGAAACCAATCGGCGGGACTGTTGGCTATAAAATCCACGTGACCCGAAAAGAACTTTTAAGCGTTGAGGCGTAATGACCGGGGAAATAACCATACGACCGAACCAGGCTGATATTGAGCTTATAAAAGCGGATCTGAGGCATATTAATAACGGGATGCCTACTGCTGTTGTCAGGTCAATCAATCGGGCGGTGGATGGTGTTAAGACGGACATGGTGGCGATTGCCCGGTCAACGTACACGGCCAAAGCAACGGCGGCTCGTAAAAATATCACCGTTGCAAAGGCCAGCACCGGGCGCATAGTCGCTTATACGCAGTCAAAGGGCGAGCCGATTGGCTTGATTAATTTTACAGTCAGGCCGTCAACGGTGAATCCGAAACGAAAAGCGTCAATCACGGTCGAAGTGATCAAGGGCAAGCCGAAACCATTGGCTCATGGTTTTGTGGCGGTGATGCCGTCAGGCCATAAGGCAGTCTTTAAAAGGCCGAAGGGTAAGTGGAGCCAACCCGGCGGAAGCGGAACACCTTGGACGAAAACCGGAAATAGTGGGCGAGCAGGCCGCTTACCTATGCATGAGCTTTCCGGCCCCCGGACCGAAGATTTGTATGCAAAGCCTGAAAATCAGAAAAAATTACAGGACGGGGCTGACAAGAGGCTGACCGCCGAGCTTAAACGGCAGGCCGATTATCTTTTTAAACAACGAAACGGATTGCTCTGATAATGGCCGATACGATCAGAAAAAAAATACTTGATTCGGCAGAAACGGATTTTAAAGCTGAAACATGGATCGTTTCCGGCGGGGTTGATATTAATCCTGGGAAAACGAACTACAAACCAGCCGATATGCCGGGCATATCCATGTTTGCCGGTGACGAACAGGGCGAAGAAACTGTCGGTGGGATGCAGGACTGTCTTACTCAGGTTGAATTTCATTACATCGATTTATTGAGTAATCACGAAGGGACCGCCTTTGATGTGATTGAAGACATCAGGGGTAAAATGATTAATTCAATTATTAATTTCGATCTTGACGGGCTGGCTGAAAGTTCGACTTATGTCGGAGGGTCGGTTGAATATCCAACGATTGAGAACGAAACTTTCAAGGTTTCTGTATTATTTGAAATTTTTTATAGAACGTTAATTTTAAACCCATATTTACAGGGAGATGAATAAAATGAAAGCGAAAACTGCTTCAAATGCGATACTTTACGGAGAGGCCGGGCAGGATTTGGTTGAAATGGTTGCACTGTCTGATTCCGGCGATAACACAAAATTTAACTCGGCGGCGGCCCGGTGGTCTGATGCTTCGGGTAAAACCCCGGATGTAAAACCGAACGGGCTTGCGACCGGGGGCGTGGTTTCGATTGCCGATTCAGGGTCAAATGATGTTGTCGATATAACCGCCTTGACCTGCTACCTGGCCGGGGTCGAAACAGAGGTTTCAGCCAGTACGGACGAATCCATTACACGGGGCGATTCAAGTTATCTGCTGTTAACGCTTGCTGCAAGCGGGTACACGTCATGTGTGGCAGGGGATATTGGCAAGACCGTAACCGGCGGCGTGACAGGTGATACCGGCGAATTGATTGCTTATAACAACACAACCCGCGAATGGTTGATTGATCCAACCGAGGAGGCTGACACTTTCGATGATGATGATGAAGCCCTGACCATTGTTGCTGACGGAACCGGGGCGGGTGATTTAAGCGCAGTCGGTGCGGAAGCAACCCATAAAATCTGCTCAATTCAGGTGACCAGCGCAGGGGCCATATCTGTTGTGGAAGGTGATGAAGGAACGAGCTTTACGACGACCAGAGGCGTTCCTGGCGGTGCGCCTTATGTTCTGGCGACTTCCATTGAAATTGCACAGGTGCGTTATACGTCCACCACTTCGGCGGCGGTTGATGCTGATGAAATCAAACAGGTAGTAAACACGCATTGCGAGCGTTACGATTATCCGAATTGGGACGTAAAATACAGTCGGGTTACTGATGGCGTGGCCGGATATGCCGGGGTTACGTTCCTTTCAGCACTTCCCGACATTCATACAGGAGATATACCAAAGGCCGTATATGCCGAATATTACACGCCCTCGCTGGCCGAAGTCGAACTGTCATCTGATTTTGTCCCGCCTGAAAATTCTTATTCCGTGAACTCGGAGCAGGTTTACGGGGCAACGGTCGGGACCGAATCTTCATCTCTGGGAGCTGGCAGTTTTAAATCCCGATTGAGCAATGGGGTCAATGATACGATCCTTCTCATGAAAGATGATATCCGATGGTTCGTTTTTTATCCCGACCGACTGGTTACAACCAAATATATTTCTTGCCAGGGGAAAGTCGGAGTCAAGCGAGGGTTCCCGGCGGGTAACTCAATGACGGCTGATGTTACCATTGCCGCATCTGAGGTGGGTGACGACCAGTATTCTTAATTTCATAGGGGATTAAACAAAATGCCTTTTGATGCAAATAAGTTTGAAAATGCCAAGTTTACCGACCGGACGGAAGCCGTAGAGGTTCCGGATCTGGCTGAATGGTTTGACGAAGGCGAGGCTCCTGAAATTATTGTCAGGGGCCTTACCGGAGCTGAAATTGCGAGGGTAAACGAGGCGGCGGCTAAAAACAAGAATCTGGCCGGGTTACTGGAAGGGATTGCTTCAACGGATGTGAAGGAAAAAATTGATGCGGTCAAAGCGTCTTTTGGGATTGATGGGAAAGTTCCGGATGACATTGCCCGAAGGGTCGAGCAATTAAAAATCGGATCGGTTACGCCTGAATTTAATGATATTCAAGCCGCTAAATTTTTTGAGGTTTTCCCGATTGAGGGTTACATGGTGACCAATACCATCAACCGACTGACCGGCCAGGGTAAAAGCTTGGGGGAATCCAAGCCCTCTGGGAAGACAAAGAAATCCGGGCCAGCATGATCATGGCTGAAGCCAGAGGGCGGTTTCTTTTTGACGTCAGGCCGGATGTCTTTCCGTATGACCACCTATGCCGTGACGAGATCATGTTGTGGGGATTTCTGGAAAAAGAACGTGAAGAAATTAGAGAGCAAATAAAACGTGGCTGATCTTGAACGTACCATAAAAGTTTTGCTGTCTGGTGATAGCGGCGACTTAAACAAGGTTTTGCTTAATTCGGGCAAGGACTTTGACAAGTTTTCATCAAACATACAGAATGCCACTGCACCTTTAGCTGATTTTGGGAAAAAGGTCGCCTTGACTGAAGCGGCGCTTGTTTCCATGGTTGCCTATGGCCTTGTCAAAGCGGTTCAGGCATCATCTGACTTTCAGGCCGAATTCCTTGAAATCACCACGTTGATTGATGATACCGGGGAAAGCGTTGATCAGTTCCGGGGTCAGATTTTGGATTATGCCGGGGATAGTGTTAAATCCATCGATGATATCAACGGGGCGGTTTATTCAGCCATATCAGCGGGGATTGATTACAAAGACAGTCTTGATGTTCTTGGGGCGGCAGAGAAGCTGTCCGTTGCCGGTAAAGCGGATTTAAAAGACTCCCTGATTTCTGTTGCCTCAACAATGAACGCATACGGGGCCAGCGCAGAAGAAGCGGCGCAATATTCAGACTACCTATTCACCACTGTAAAACTTGGACAGACAACCCTTCCGGAACTGAATCAAAGCCTGGCGCAAGTCACCAATATTGCGGCGGCGGCTGGAGTTGGGTTTGATGAAGTATCGGCGGCGATTGCTGCCATAACCGCTACCGGTGCGCCAACAGCGGAAGCAATTACATACATCAAAGGGGCGATCACTAGCATTCTTAAGCCCTCCTCGGAAGCGGCAACGTATGCCAAAGAATTAGGGATTAATTTTTCTGCACAAGCTTTAGCAAGTAAGGGTCTTGCTGGTGTTTTAGATGAGGTCAAAACAGCCACCGGCGGCAATACTGAGGCCATGGCCGAACTATTCGGTAACGTCAGGGGTTTAAACGCGGCGCTGACGTTGACTGGTAAGGGTTCGGATAAATTCAAAGAATCCCTTGAAGCCATGGGGAATTCAACGGGGGCCGTTGCGGTTGCATTTGAAAAAATGCAAGAGGACATCAAACTTCAACTCCAAAACCTTAGTAACAATTTTGACCTACTCTTAATTGGGTCAGGCACAAAAATTGAAGCAGGCGCGGCGGGGATCATCGAATCTTTTTCAGGGATTTTTAAAACCCTTGCCGGAGAAGTTGACAAAGGGACGTTTGACGACATCTTTGACGCCTTTAATGCTTTTTTTGGTGATATTGACGGACTGTTAAAAAACGTAGCTGAGAATTTGCCGGAAGCGCTGGAAGGCGTTGACTTTTCCAAACTGATTCAATCTTTCAAGAATCTGGGCGGCGAGATCGGGGATGCATTAGATGCGCTTTTCGGCGGCGAACTGGACTTATCAACCGTTGATGGCTTAGAAAAAGCCGTTCAAAAAATAATTGATTTATTCACAGGTCTGACCAATTTCACAGCCGGTTTTATTGAGGGGTTGAGGCCGATGTTTGTTGTGATCGGCGAAGTCGCTGAAAAATTCGGTGAAATGGATGAGGCTGGTCAGGCGATGGCTGGCAACGTTTCTGGTTGGGCTACAAACATAAATGTTCTTTTCGGCTCATTAGACAGCATTAAGAATGCGCTTTGGGCTGTTGCTGGAGTGCTTGGAGGCAACTTGATCGCTGGACCGATTGCAGCTATCGGAGCAGCCGCAACCGGGTCTATCGGAGCAGTTGGCGTGGGAGTGATGGGGCTGGTTGTTGCGATTGATGAATTATATAAAAAATCGTTGTCTGTTATCGGGCTTGATTATCGTTCAGTTTGGGACAACTTAAAAGGCCTTGGCGAATCATTAGGAAATATTTGGGATATTGTTACCGGGAAACGCGACTGGAACACCGGCGAATTAAAATTAAATATAAATACAAAAGACTCTATTGAAAAATTGCTGGCAGTTCAAAGTGCCGGGGATGATTTAGCGGCAAACTTTTTCGATGTTGGTCAGGATATTGAGAAAAGCTTAAAACAAGGGCTTGAGCCGTTGTCTGACGTTATTGATTTGCCTCCGATAGAAATTAATCTAAACGTTGACACGTCGGATGTTCCCACCATTTATTCAGGCGTGGATAAAGATGGAAACATTTATTTTACAGACACGCCGACAGGTGCGGAATTTAAACATATCCCGGTTGATATTTCTCCAACGATTAACGATGAAAAGGCTGAGGAAGCCGTCGATAAAACAAAGACCTATATTGAGGAAATCAAGGTCAAAGCAGAAACCATTCAGACGGCGATGGAGTGGAAAGCAAAGGTTGATATCGCCCAGGTTGAGGCGGATGCAGAGGTAATGAAGACGGCTTTTGTGTCAGTTGACAATACGATTTCAAACACAACCGGATTGATCGGCGACTTGCTTGACGTTTGGACGGGTGCGAACACGTCATTTCATCAGAAGTGGGCCATTGAGTCTATGCTCGAAGATGAAATGGAAATGAGAAAAAAAGCGTTTGATTTGCAAAAAAAATTAACCGCTGCGAACCTTGAAATGATGGAAGCAAAACGCATGGCGCTGGAATCAGGCAATGGCCTCCTAACTATAAACATTGATGACTCCGTAACGCCTGCGATTAAAATGGTTCTTCACGAAATTTTAGCATTAATGCAGGTTGAAATGAACGAATACGCTCAAGAATATCTATTGGCGGCAGGTTAAAAATGATTGGATTGTCCGCTCCGACATCAGACACGGCAGGGTGTATTGTTTTAGATGATAAAAAGCGGTCACGCCTTTATCCACCGACAGCCAGACTGTCTCGCTCAAAATGCCTTGATGCGACTTCTCATGTTGAACATTCCGGGGTAGTTGAAGGGGACCGATCTTTATCTTTGATAATTCCAAATATTTCCGAACCTCAATATTCAACTGTAAAATATCTGCACAAGAATTATGCTACTGTTACGGTTGCCTGCTGTGAGGGTGTATTTTCAGGAGCGATTGAACAACCGTATGTGTCTGGCGGAACGTGTTATATACGAATAATGGTTTCTGAGCGATTGGATGAATAATAATGGGAAAAGGCCTTATAAAATCGCATATTGCAGACGGTCAATACCTTATAGAGTTGGTTTATGACACCACTGCCGTTGTTGAACGTGTCGCTGTTTTAACGACTAAAATAACCAATATCCAGGCATTTATCGAAGAACAAGAGGCCATTGTTGACAATCCTGAATCAACATCTAAAGAAGTCGAACAGGCAGAGACCCGGTTAAACGTAGCAAAAATCAAACTGATATCAGCGCAAAAACAAAAAGAGTATCTTGAAGATACAAATTTTGTTCCGGCCAGCGTAGAGATAAACGCTTGGTGTGCTGACCTGACAACCGATCTAACTGGCGATATTGGGACTGTTGAAATAGGCAGGGAACGAGAAAATGGCGTTAATGTTCAGCCCGGATATGACAGCAACGCAGTTTATGATGAAGAGAGAGACGGCCAGCTCGTTCCGTTAATGGCTCAAATTCCAGAGGCTAATTTTTTTAACCTGGCTATATTGCCTGGCGCTCAGAAATGGAAACCGACTTATTTATACGGGACACTTTCAACTATCGACCGGGCAAATAATACGGGCACCGTCAATCTTGATGCTACAACCAGTTCTCAGCAGGCACTTGACATATTGCAAGAAATCTCTGTGGTTGCTGAATTTGAGTACATGAATTGTCACCACGAGGCATTTATTGTTAGCGATCGGGTGATAATCGGTTTTGCAGACAACGATTTTTCAAATCCCAAAATTATCGGCTTTGAAGAGCGTCCGTTTTCGTGCGCAAGGGTAATTTTGGCGATACGGCTTGATACCGAATATATTTTATGGAACCCAGTAACAAACGCACTTTATGATATTGCCGGGGTTGATCAGCCGTTAACCGAGGCAGAACTGAACGTTTATTTAACTGAGTTTGATTTTTCTTTAGAGTCGGGACTCTCTCATGATGCCGTGAGTGACAGCATGATGAATAACATATATTGGGGCGGGGGCTATCCTACTGTTGATTCTTATTTGGGAGACCATTATCTGGGGGATACCGGAGAAATTATTACTGTGTCTGAGGCCCTTGAAATAACGCAAACGTTCAAAAATCCGGATTATGAATATACGTTCGCTCATACCGTTTCAAACAAACTAATTTCACCGCTTTCAGGTGTAACGCTCAGAGACGAAAATTCAGACGAAGAAAAACGGGTTGCTTGCTACACATTTACAGGGGAAATTACAGGAGAATGGACGCAGTATCCTGGCGATTTAGTTGAGGCAACGCATACAAAAACAAAAGCATTTGATTATGTTTCAACCATTTCCGGGTCAAAAATAACAACTGACACCGAAATTGAAAAAAATAAAACCCATGTTTTTTCAAACTTGGCAGCCCCTGCATCATATTTTTGTGATGATTATTGCTTGCAAGAAATGTGGGGAGAAGATGAACCAAATCCGCCCGGCCCGGATATAGAAGACTATGTGACATATCAGCGGTTCCAAGCATCTCTCGGATCGAATGTTTGGGATGGCCTGGACGTGCGCATCAATGATGAGCCTGTGAAATATCATGTTCATGAGCAGTATGCAGTTATTCTTGAGCAGCCGATTCTTTCAACATGCGCCGATACTCCAACTATTTTCGGCATATCTAAAGTCTACATCTCCGTGTCTAGCACCATGGAAGATGAAGATTATATTCATTTCTGGTCAGGTGTGGAAGAAACTAACATGGAATTATTGTATAGTTATTTTTCAAAAACATTTTTGCAGGATATTACAGATAATGGCGTTGACGGTGGGCTTGAAATTAATATTTATTCAAGAGGTTAGCATATATAAGGAGACACTATGGCAGTAACAGTAACAAAATCAAATCATTTTAAACAACTTGTAAATCAGGGGGATAATCACTGGGATACTGATACTTATCTTGTGATTCTTATGGTTCCGGCGTTTACGTTCGATAAAGACGCCCATGCCACATACGCAGACGTATCAGCCAGTGAAATTGCGGCCGGAAACGGATACACCCAAAAAACCCATGCAATTAATATTTCGGCGGTCACTGAAGATGATGCCAATGATCGGTCAAGGGTTACGCTGGACGCGGTTACTATCACAGCGTCAGGCGGTGCAATCGCGGATTTTGATTGTGCAATTATCATAAATGACACATCGGCAGACGATACGGTGGTTTGTCATATCGATTTCGGGACAACGTTTTCAATTCCAGACACGTTA
Source organism: uncultured Candidatus Saccharibacteria bacterium (assembly GCA_964559275.1). Taxonomy (GTDB): domain Bacteria; phylum Patescibacteriota; class CALEFQ01; order CALEFQ01; family CALEFQ01; genus CAZLGC01. Next base: position 23,079 of record CAZLGC010000004.1, on the reverse strand, counting down.
AGTTTCATTATGGATGCATTTAGTTACGACGAAGAATAATAAATTATGTCTTTTTTAAATTCGTTAATATCGTATTATGGTTTGGATTCAGACGCGACTGATTTTCACCAATCTCACGACGGATCGGCAGTTGGCGTTGCGTGGGGGACTGCTGGAAAGATCAATAATTGTGGTAATTTTACAAGCGATTCCATTTTAGTTCCAGCTCACGCCGACTTTAATAATTCTGCGGTTTCAGCCTTTGCATGGATTAATGCGTCTGATGTGACAAATAGGTATATTTTATCTTACTATGATATCTCAAGTAAAAGATCATGGTTGCTGTATTTAAACTCGTCAGGCAAGCTTGAAGCTCTTCTCTCAAACGACGGAGGAAATACCCAACTCAAAAGATATCAAAGCGCAACTTCTATAAGTGTTAGCACTTGGTATCATGTTGGCTTTACGTTTGAAAGCAATGATCTCAAATTATACGTAAATGGATCGGAAGAGACTCCAACGATTTTAGATCAATATACCATCGGCAGTCTTTATACTTCAACGATTAAACCCTGTATTGGCGCGTTGACCGATGGAGGCTCTGTTTATGCTTCAAACAAATTTAGTGGATTAATTGATGAAGTCGGTATTTGGTCAGAGGTATTAACTCCGTCGCAGGTATCTGATTTGTTTAATAGTGGATCAGGTCTTGCCTATACCAATTTTGCCTATGGAGTAACGATTCCGGATATTGCGGCAGGTGGCACTTTTTCTGCAATAACCGGGTCTATCAATACGCCGATTCCGGATATTTCGGCTGGCGGGGCATTCTCTGTTCCGAATGTTTACAAGGGATGGTTTTTAACGATTCCGGATATTGCGGCAGGTGGCACTTTTTCTGCAATAACCGGATCTATCCATGCGCTCATTCCGGATATTGCGGCTGGTGGCACTTTTGCCGCAATAACCGGGTCTGTTCATGCGCTCGTTTCTAATATTTCGGCAGGCGGCACCTTTGCCGTTCCATCGATTTCAACAACCCGAATCACAAAAGATTATATTAAGTTTTTTTTGTCGCTGACCGGCTCGCCAAATATCACTATGCCGATTAAACAATTTGAAATTCGAATGTATTCGGACAATCCGACTTGTTTTGGTGCCACGATTCCCGGGGTTGATTACGCTGACCAGATTTCTGACAGATCCGGCGGCAATCTTGTTTTCTCTATGGCTTATTGTGATCGGGTGACTGGTAATGTTTTGCAATCAGAACCGATAGTTACAGTCCCACTATTAACGGTAAACGTTGACGAAGGGTCGGTAAATAAAAGTATAACCGTTTCTGGATACGAAACCACAGCACAGGCAGCGGCAAAGCAGAGCTATCAAAAAACAGTAACTATTGATCTTGGCTGGCTTAACTATAAACGGACAGTTGGCGGATTAATAACGGCAAGGCTTGTGAAACCGCATATTTTTCTCAGGCCCGGTGATACGGTAGATGACGGAGAGGACACATATACAGCATCGCGGATTACATGGATCAATTCGGAAGAATACCACCACATGGAAATACAAGAAGCGGCATAAATATTCAAAAAGGAGTTAACAATAATGAAACGTATAATTTTTTTAACGATCTTATTTTTAATGGTTTTTTGTTCTTCGGCTTTTGCTGACGGGTCTGTAACGGTCACGGTTTCGCACGAGTCGCAAAATTTAAAAAAAACGGTTATAGAATGGATCGCTGATGCGTCAGATGCAACGGTTCCTGATGCAGAAATTGATGACACTTTGTTAATCGGTAGTTACCTAGTGTTATGTATAACTGATCCTGGTTCAACAGCACCAACTGATGATTATGATATAACCATCATTGATGAATATAGTGTAGATGTTGCAGGCGGCCAAATGATTGATAGGGATGAGGCAACGTCGGAGCAGGTGGTTCCGAAAATTGATACAGTTTATGCTTCTCGTCTCTACGGCGGGGTGTGGACGTTTAACCTTGACAACAACTCCGTCAACAGCGCAACCGGAACTTGTGTATTATATTTTGAGGTTCAATAAGGAGGGGGCATGAAATTTCGATTATATATTTTATCTTTCTTTGTCATACTTTTTTTATGGCCACTTCAAACGGCAGCTTCGTTCACGGTTTATGGGGGCGGGTCGGCGGTTGATATTCAAATTGTTGATGCCGAAGATAAAATAACAGCAACGGAAGTTGAAACAGCTTTACAGGAAAACCGGACAGCCATTGATTTAAACACAGCCAAAACAACATTTGAAGGGTGGGCGGCTGCAAACGATCTGGACGAAAACGGCGCATTAATCACTGGCTCAGTCAGTGATAATGAAATTGATTACACAAATGTAAATATGGATGACATGACGGATGGGTCAACCAATGCTGCCCCAACGCTTACGCAAGAATCAAATTGGGATACGGCTTATGGGTGGGGGGATCATAGCGGTGCTGGTTATGAATCAGAAACCCACGCTTCAGAACACGACACGGGTGGGGGTGACGCTCTATCGGACGTGGCATGGGGTATTTTGTCATCTGTTCCGGCCAGCGTTTCAACCCTAATCACCTACGGCTTCGGCACCGGCGCAAATCAGGCGGTACAGCTTGACGGATCTGCAAAGCTTCCGCCGGTGGACGGAAGCCAGTTGACAAGTATTGACGTAAACGTCGGCGCATCATCCGAACTCACTATCTCAAGCAATGCAATCACGCCGACCGGGCAGCATCACAGCGTTGATGGTGAGTCTGATGCAGACGATTATCTTGACACAATCACGGCAACTAATCTGGATGCCGGGGATCAGTTATTTTTAACTTACGAACACACCGACCGGGATATTTTTATTACAGCTCAGGGGAATATTGCAACTCCTCAGTCAATGGACTACCAGATCCCCGATGGTGGTGCGTTACTCGTCTGCAAAGACGGTACCAATTTTGAACTAGTTGAATGCGGTGGATTTCGGGCATGCGAGGCAGTAACAATTAGTCTAACGTCCGCTAATACAGCAGCAGAAATTAACGCATTGATTGATCGGCAACCAAAATATGGGGAGGCCGTTACGTTTCAATTTGGAGATGGAACATATAATTCAAGCATGACATCAAATTTGCAGTTTAGTGATTTTGATCGTAGAGTGAATTTTTACGGGAATACAGGGGATTCAGCCCCAAATCCTGGCACTACAGATCCGTCTGTGCTTCTTGATTTTGCTGGATGTGATGGTATTAATATTTTTAGGTGTAAACAGGTAGACATTTACAACGTAGAAATTGAATTTGATTCTGCATCAAGTAAAAGTGCTATACAAGTAGCGTCAAGCGGGTATGTATACGTTTATCGTTGTGTCGCTGATGGAGATGGCACCGGCGATGGTTCTGGCTTTCGGTTTGATAACTCATGCGGGGAAGTGCGTGATAGCTGGGTGAGCAACATAAAATTTGGAATTACCTCGGCACTTGGTGCAGAAGTTGTCAGCATCGACAATGATGAGTTCGGCACTGATCCGGAATATGGACTCAAAACGAGTTATGGTATTATTTTTACCGGTAGCACTCAGCCTGACGGATCAACGGCTAACGAATCGCCTGCTCCGGCTGGAACAATATTTTAAGGAGGAAAAATGAAAAAACTAATCTTAATTTTAACGATATTATTAATTGCTACTCCTGCGTTTGCAATCGAGAAAGATACGTTTTCGGTTTATTACAACCCTAACGACGGGCGGATTTTTGATTGTGTATATTACCGGGATTCGTTTGCGTATGATCCAGCAGACAATTTCAATGATCGGGTGCTGTTGATATACAGTATCGACGAGGTTGACCCTAATAACAAGGCGCTGTGCAAAGATTTAGTAAAACACGGTAAGGTCTGGCTTGTGGACAGCAACGGTGACAATAAGTATTACATATCAGGCGATCCGGCAGAACTATATGAACGTGATGGATGGGTACAGGAGGTTCCAGAATGAGAAAAATAATAATAGCGTTTGTCTGTGGTTTTTTGCTTGCTTCAATGCCTGTGATTGCGAAAAAGATAACCCCGGCAGTTGATCAGGTTAAAGTTAAGGTGAAAATAGAAAAAGAAAAGCATAAGGAAAAAACGTTCAAGCAGCTTTCAACTTCTGAAAAAGACTATATGCTGTATGTTTTATGTCAGGATGCAGGTATGTTTGACGGGGAATACGATGAAAAGTAATCAACAAACATGGCGGTAGATACGCATAGAAAAGGGCCTTGAAGATGACTTCCAAGCAGGAACAATTTATAGCTGACTTGACAGGGTGGTAAGCATGAATGAAGTTTGTAAGCACCACGAAGCAGTTGAACAATGTGCTAAAGCAGCGAAAACCATCTCAATCACAAATTCAGATGAGCTTAAAAAGAAAATCGGCTGGCCCGTTTTTGTTTTTGTAATTGGTGGCTTGGCTGCAATGGGTTTGATTTTGTTCATGGTGGCAACAACTCAGATATCTAATGTCAGGGCCAACACGCTTGAAAATAGTCGATTGTTTCACAGGATTGATAAGAATATCGAAATTATCGCCAATCATGTTGGATGTGAGGATAAAATAAGGGTTGATTACAAATGACCTTCAAGCCCCAACATTTTGAGTTATACGAGTTTTTACCAAAGTCTTTCTATGAACAATGGTATCCGGTGCATGGTGAAAAATTATGGCGATTATTTCCCTATGAACTGCTCTGGACGGCTGATGAATTAAGGGCAAAGCATGGCCGGATGATTGGAAATGATTGGTATTGGCGAAAGGGTGACCCGGACGCAAATCAATATCGTGGGTATCGACCGTTTTATTGCCATGTTGGTGCGAAGTTATCAGACCATAAATTTTTTAGAGCTTTTGACCCGATGCCCATTGACACAACGGCAGACGCAATACGATGGGATTGTTTACAGCACCCGCACGAAACACCGTATAAATATATTACGGTTATCGAAGAAGATGTGCCATGGTTTCATTATTCAGTTGGGAATCATAATAAGAAACTGGAAGGGATACGGGTGATATGAAAATACGTTTCTGCGCTTTTGTCGGTCATAAATGGGGAAAAATTGAGTGGGGCCGTAGATTTTGTTCAAGATGCGGATTGGAACAGATTGAAATGTATCACAGGTATGGTAAAATTCGATTTTCATGGAAAGACATGATTCGCCGGAGACTTCCATGATGAAAAAAATAATCGCTATATTCAAAGCGCCTTTTAATTTCATCCTCTGGACGTATGACGAGACCAAAAAAAGATGTCCAAAACATCCGGTGTTGATGTGGATGCTATTTGGATTTTCAAACATAGTCTTCATCCTAATTATTCTGTCTATGATATGTTATGCAAAGGATGGAATTAAGTTTTTGTTGGGAGCGTGAGGTGAAAAAATATTACAGATACTTGCTTTTTAAATATCATTATTACAGGGCCATTGTGGATCAGATTTTCAAAAAAGTGAGCAACAAACGGATTGGGGGGCAATAAGTGAACGACAAAACAAAAGACACGCTCTGGAAAATTTTATACGCCGCCGCCTTTTGGGTGCCGGTGACCATGCTTGCGGTGATGGTGATATGAAATTTTGTTTATACATAAAAGATACAACTGTTTTTTTCTTTCATCTGGGCGTAGCAATCACAGCGGCGACAGCATTATATTTTATCAATAAATTTTTGGGGAAGAAATGATGGCGCTTTTTGAAAAGAAGATAACAATATCATACGGCGGCTGGATTGACCGGCTATTGAAAAAGCAAAAGATAAAGCGAATCCAGAAGCACGCAATAAAAAAATTGCGTGAGAAGGAAAAGAAGGGGGATCAATATGTTTCGGGGTTCGATAAAGATTTGAAGTCGGCAATTAATACAGAAGAAGAACAGAAAGTTAATAAAATATATCCGCCGATAAGGGGATGAAATGAAAGATAGCTGGCCGGAAATGGGCTATCCAAGAGTCGTGATTTTAAATAAAAAACGTGTCAAATCCAGCGTTGCCGATGACCTTCCGATAGCATGGGAATTAATTGATTTTCCGTATGGCATTATCGGCGTTTGCCTGGGGTACAATACCGGGAAGAAAATAATACAAGCCCGGAATCATTGGTATCGAGCATTGAAACGACATGGATATACTGCGATCAAATTTCAGTTTATTGCCGGCGGAAGAAACGGGTTGTGCCTTTTGGGGTCAAAGGAGGATTTTTAATGAAACTCACAAAACCTGAAAAAATAATCTTATTATTAATTGCCGTGGTTGTTGGTTATATGTTCTGGTCGATGTGGAATATTGATTCTGCGTGGTCTAAGTGACCGTCTGACCCCGCCTTTCGTGTAGAGGCAACTGAGGGAATTAGTGCTTTGCAAATTTGGAAAGAAGATCCTGACGGCACCAAGCCAATCACAGAAACAATTTATCATTTTCCGTGGGAAGATTCCTGTAAAAAATACATTGAATATCGATTAGGAGTTTTCCTTAAGCCTGGACATATTTTCACAGGTTGGATTGTTGAAGGGGATGAACAAGTAAAAGGGATTGAAGATAAAAACATATTTAAAAATCCGACAACACTGTCGCTTGAGGGATATGTTGGTAAAAAAGTAACAGTTACGGCGTTGTCGGAATCCATTGAATGCCCCGCTTGCGATTCCTGTTGCCCGGACTGCCTGCCGGAAATCATTGAAAAAGAGGTGGTTGTTGAGATCCCGGTGATTCAGGAAGTTGAAAAAATTGTCGAAGTGCCGGTGATTCAGAAAGTCGAAATTGAAAAAATCGTTGAGGTTGCCGGTGACTGTCCTGAGCCGGTACCTTGCCCGGATTGCGGGGATACGGAACTGGAAACGGATAAGTATTGTTTTATTGACACAATAAAATAAATAATGTTATTATCAAATCTAATCATAAATGCGGATAGGGTCGCCCCCGAAAACCGACTTCCTGATCGGCTTCCGCATATAAACCATCAGGATAAAATTACAGGAGATTTTATCATGCCAAAAGAAAAACTCACCCAAGAACAATTAAAAAAATTATTACATTATGACCCAGAAACTGGTGTTTTTATCTGGAAAAATCCATACGGTTGGAGAATAAAAAAAGGGAGTGCCGCAGGATATATTTCTCCACAGGGATACCTTTTAATCGGAATTAATCGCAAATATTATTATGGACACCGACTTGCATGGTTGTATATGGAAGGTTATTTTCCAGAGCATCAAATTGATCACATAGATGGTATTCGTTACAACAATAAGTTTTCTAATTTAAGACATGTAACAAATCAATGCAATAATAGAAATAAACCGATAATAAAGACAAATATAACCGGGGTTACTGGAATATGTTGGTGTAAAAATCAAAAAAAATGGCATTCTAAAATAACAGTCTATTATAAAGGAATTAACCTAGGCTATTATAAAAAATTTATCAATGCCGTAAAAGCCCGGTGGAGAGCAGAAGTTGAACATGGATTCCCAAATTGTAATACAACTTCATCTGCTTATCAATATTTGAAAGAGCATAATGCTTTATAAATTTTTTATCGGGAGCTTAAAAAATGGTCTGGATTAATTATCAGCATTTTAATGAGACAGGCAAAAAAGGTTATATCGGTGGCGGCTCTATGTGTATGTGCTCTGAATGTAAAAAAAAGCGTGCGGACAAAAAAGAAAGAATTAAAAATAATAAAACAGCTGTTGAAATAACGCAAGAAGCTCGGTGTAATGCAACTGCCAAGTAAAGACAATTGGTGCTTTAAAATATCGGGTACAACTGATATTATTTATAACTGGATTAAGAAAATTAAACGCAGAAAAAGAAAAAAGGAGACTGATAATGTGGCAAAAAATCAAAATGATTTTCACAAAAATTAAACCTGATATTATCCGGCTAATCAAAGCCATCCTTAAAATGAGCGTTGATGTATTATTGCCAATTGCGCTTAACGCTGTTGTAGCGGCTGAAAAAAATGGCGGGACCGGGAAGGAAAAATTTGACTTTGCGGTCGATCAAGTTAAGCGCCAGGCACCAAAAGCGGCGATTGGTGCTGCTATGTCCGCTGTGCAGAACGCCTGGGTGATTAAAGAGGGCGAGGGGTGGGATTAGCGTTAAGTTTTTTAACACAAAGGGAATTTTTAAGACGAGTTCTTAACGCCCCGCATCAGGGGTGCGGCCTTTTTGCATCCCTTGGAGTAGCATTGCTATCTGTTAGTTCGCCACAATCAAGGCACTTTCTATAGTAAATGTCTTCAAGTGTGTAATATTGTGGGTCTTCACCCTCGGACACAACGTCATGTTCAATCGGTCCCAAGTTTTTGCTACCGCAAAAAATACATCTTTCCATCTTACTCCCCCCTGACAGATAACGCCCACGATCAGGCGCACTATGATTTTATTTTACCTTGGAAATTGTGATAAGCGATAAGTTTTTGTTTACACTCATCAGAACACCAAATATTTCCATCATATGCGTATCCACCGCAATATATACATTTTCCTGTTGGTTCTTTTGTCCCTTCAATCCACGGTTCATAATTTCCAAGCCCTTTACTCGGAAATTGAGCAGATGTTGGATCAATGATTTGACCTTCTTTAGTTACTAACCACCAATGTTCACGTTTACCCCAATCAAAGCAATGATAATGCCCTCTCACACGGGTCAACTCAGGGAATGCTTTCGCCATCAACTCTGTATACTCCTCGCACTTCCCGTATGTTTTTGTAACATTCTGGTCAATCCAATCTGCATATTTTTTAGTATCCATATTAACTCCTAAGAAAAAGTAAGCTGCAAGGTTGCATCGCAAGACGCTTTCGTGTGGCCGCTTGTTTTTATTTCCCGATTCCCCCCGATTTAAAAATAATCCTTCATGGATTTTTCTATTTGGGTTTGTTTTTCTTTGTCGGTCATAATTCCTTCTCCTTTCCCCATGTCACAGCATTACTTTTCAATTATAACCCCGTTTTCGGCCTCTGAGCGAGCCTGTTTGTGGTGCTTAGTGGGGTGCAGGGTTGCGGGGTTATTTACAGCCCCTCTCCTAAATTGGTTCTCATATCCATGCACCGGACAAAAATATGTCCCGATTTCAGCCCATTGATGGCAGTTGCATTTTGGTTTTTTGGTCATGTGAAAATTGAACGCCCTAAATCGGCGGTTTATCCGCTGGATTTATTTGTTATCTTTCTTTATAGACAAAAAAACGGTCATCCCATTTTGCAAGCGCAATCCATTTTCCATTACTTTCCGATACAACAATAAACATTTTATTGAGCCACCCGTTTTTATCAGCGTCGGTGTCAGTGTTTTTGTCAATAGTTAGTTGGCCTGTAACCATACCGCACCCCATGTCATGCCCTGGGCAGGATGTTTTTACCCATGCAATCGCAGTTTCAATTGGGATTGTGCAAACATAGGAAAAGTTGTGGTCTTGGATGTAGCAACCTTTATACCCGATTTCATAATCATTCATTTTGTTCCCTCCTATAACGATTAGCTGTCCTGCCCGCCCCGGTTGTCCTTTCCCGGAAAATCCTTCGCCGGGTCAGCGACAAGCGGCTGGTTAGGTGGTGATGGTGGGCGTTTCACCCACCTTCCTGGAAGCTATTACGGTAGGAGTAAAACCCACCTTCCTGGAACTGCTATCACCACAAATTTTTACCTGTTGTCCGTTTTGATTTTTTGGCCCTTAAACGCTTTTCCGCTTCACCAGGATGAAACAACTCCATATGTTGAAGAAGCCCAGATAAGGAATTAAATCTTCGATTATTTTTTTGCTTGCATCCCCGGACAGGGCATTGATACCCAAAATCTATTTTTCTTGATTCTCCCATATCTATGTCCACCTAACGATTGAATTGTGCTGACCGGGAGTGTGACAGATGCAGGGCGGGTCTGTCACATTGTATCCGTCCGTTCCCTGCTTGATGGTCAATGCCCTCCCGGTCAGCACGAATGATTTGGTTATGCTTTTTTGATATTACTCAAGCAAGCCATTGTGTTCGCTGCATTATTAGCAGCTTGTGTGAATTTAAGGGCATCACCTGATTTGATGTTGCCTGTGATTTTGTCCGCAAGGACTTCAATCGCTTTTGTCAATTTCTCTTTCGCTTTTTCTGACATATGGTTTTACCTCATATAGTTACCGCATTGTTTTTAATATGCCATTGGTTGCGGTATTACCAATGGCATAACAACGCATATGACGCAAGTTTGCTTGCGAAGCGGATATCACAGGTGTATCCCTGCCATATTCCGGTTTGACGTTGCGGACATTATCAAAATCAGGGATGCCGCCGTGAATTGTTGCTATAAATTTCGGCGTCACGCTGTTGTATCCTTTCGTTGATGGGTGTCCACCGACACGCTAACGCATTGCTTCCACGCCCCCCCTGCAAAAATGTGCGGCAAAAACAGAGGGGACGCTTGTGACAATAACAATTAACCCGTTGATGGATTTAGTGGCTTATATCGCAAGATTTATCGTGTTTCGGGGAAGTTTGTCAGGCTTCCCGTTGTTTATCGATTAGACCCGCCAACAGGCTCGATTCGCGACCGGGTATCAGTCGCCTTGCGGTTTCTTTTCGCCACTATGAGTTGTCTTGTGGCTCTGATACAGGTCATCAATAAGATTGCGAACAACAGCAGCAATAGGCCGTCTTTGTCTTTCAGCCTCTTCTTTTATAAATTTAAACTGTTCTTTCGTTAATCTTGAACTGATATCTGTTTTCATAATTTACCCCTATCGTGCTTTTAATTTCTTGTCAAGTATTTTATCTAAAATGTTTACTGTGTCATAAACTATTTATGATTGTCATGTATTTTTTAGGATGTTTCGTTAATTTCCTTAATCGCTTGCATGATCGGAACCACCACTTGCGGAACTATGGCGTTTCCGAGTCCTTTAAGTCTGTCCACCCGACCGGATACCCCATTAGCCACTCGACCCACTGCGGGTTCAGGGAGCCACCCGTTTTCTCTGAAAGTCCCATTGCCCCCGGTCGTGGAGATACTTTTCCGCCTTTTATCGCATCGGTTGCGGTTATCGTCGGCCAAAGAGCATCCTTGTATTTTGGCCTTTTCGGATCGTTCCCGGCATACTTCGCTTGCTCCATGTCCTGAGATGTCATCATGCTTGCTGATGGGGTGGGCCACATCTTGGCCTGTTGTGTTAACCCTATCTGGCAAAGTCTCCCCGTTTCCTTGTCGTAAAGCCGCTGGCCCGGTTTCGGCGGTGATCCGTCCTTGCATTGCAACCGCTCTGGATTTATCCCCGGTTCTTGGCCGTTTGGAGTTCGCCACAATCCAGACTCTATCCCGCCTGTGCGGGGCGTTGACGGCGCAAGCTGGAATAATAACTGGTTGGACCTCGTATCCGAGTTTTTCAAGGTTGCCCAAAACCACCCATAACATTCCTTCCCCTGTTCGTTCTGAAATGCCTTTAAAGTCAGCTTTTGCCGCCTTTTTTGTAGGATATTCCTTGCCTTCCAATTCAGAAAAACCGTCCCACTGGAAAACACTTTCGATCCCAGCAACGTTCTCGCCAATAATCCAATTGGGCTTTGCTTCTTTAATAACGCGCAACATTTCAGGCCAGAGCGCACGGTCATCTTCCGCGCCTTTTCGCTTCCCGGCAACACTGTACGGTTGGCACGGGAACCCGCCGGAAATAAGGTCAATTGTTCCTGCATAATCGGTTCCTTTTATGTCTCTGATATCCGGTATACACGGCACATCAGGCCAATGTTTTTTTAAGACTTTTTGGGCAAACGGTTCAATTTCGCAGAACGAAACAATCTCATGATCCGCACCCCACACCCACGATGCTGCAAGGGCAAAGCCACCGGTCAAATGCCAGAAAACAAATCTAAATGTCTGCATTTACTTTTTGGCATCTTGCACCCCCTTTCTGCCACCAACAGCACCTTTAAAATTTAAATGTTTTTTATCATATTTCCAATGGCAAGATCGGCACATTCTTTTATAGTCTTTCGGGTCTTCATATGCCCCCGTAAGGTTCGCCCAATCATATGACTTGGTTTTGTCAGTTGTTCCACAAACTTCACACTTTTTAGGGCTTCCATGTAGAGATTTCAACCTAAGATGAAAAGCTGAATATGTAACATCATCACCTTTCCAGTTGTTGTTTAATTCTCTTTTTTGGTTTCGTGGGGCTGACGCCCTGCACTTAAAACCAATCTCTTTTAATCTTGAAAAGATAACTTTTTGAGACACACCCATCTCGTTTGCAATTTCGGCTTGAGTCATTCCCGACCTATAAAGACTCACCACCCTATTAATGTCGATTTTTAATTTCGTATATTTATTAGCCATGCTTTTTATTTACCAGAATTAGACATTCAATGCAAGTAAAAAAACCGCCTATCCCTGAAAATAAATCTAAGTGTGGCGTATATGCTTTCGTCCACAATAAAATTGTCTACGTGAACAGCACCGAGCATGTATCTCATATCCTCAGAGTACAGCTCAATCATTGACAGGTCATGTTCGTTTGGGCGGGCGATTATTTTCATATTCCCTCCATTCCCATCAAGTCCTCAACCGGCACGTTCAGCCACTTTGCCATTAACTCAAAAGCTCTATCAAAATACCGATTTGCTTCGATATGCTCCAACTGAGAAAACGATATTGACTTACACTCCACAATTACCTTATTACCGGATACCGTCATTCTGCCGATGTGCTTTAGCTTAACACGCAGCTCCCAATCAACGTCATACTTGTCGCTGAATTGGTCAAGGTGGTCGGCAACAACTTCGCACAGCTTCCAGTATGCCTTTAGCTGCTGATAGCTCCGGGGTCGTTTAATGCCATACATTTTAACCCGGATTGGCTGGTTTTCGTAATATCCCTTGATATTCTCAAGCGTTTCTGGGTCAAATGGAATCAATTGATTGTTTTGGCGCTGGAATATTCCTTCTTTCACTCTTTTATCTCCAGCGCTTTTTTAATTTCTTTTGTATAACCTCGAAACTCTTTAATTAATGCCTGTATCGATTCCGCATCCGACCGCATGAGCATTCTTTGTGGATATTGGTCTAAGAGTGCGTCCAAATGGGAATAATGCGCAAACGGGTCTAAAAATCGCTCAGGCTTTCCAGTATCTTTATTTTTTCGGGTTTTCCATTCATTGAGCGTAAAACAACTCTTGGTTGATGTGAGTACGAAGTCGCCAAGTTTAATTTTCATATAAACCCCCTAAAAAGGAATATCGTCTTCTTGGGTGGGTGGCCCGCCTTCGGGCGTACCTTCATTCAGTCCTTCAAATTCCGACATTTGAGCTTCTTGGTAATTGCTCAACAGATCATCAAACCCATCTATGATGGCGGACGCCCCGGATTTAGACAAATTGCCTTTTTCTGTTGATGTAGGCTTTTCACCATGCTTTGTCTCAGCCGATGGGTAAGTTTTTTTGTACCAGATGATAAAGTTTTTTAATTCTGACTCTGTTAAGCCTGCTTTTGTAGCTTTTCCGGCAATGAAATTATATTGCTTTTCCGTGAGCGTGTCATTAGAGGCTGCCCTTTCTGGTTTGGCAGGTGGTGGCGTGGTGTCTGGTTTGGGTTGAGCTTGACCACCTGAAATAATTTCTTTTGGCATATCTTCAACGTCCTGGGTGAATATGTCGCTTGCTGCGGTTGCATTTAGTGTAGCGGCAACTAGCGCACGCTTACAGGCCATTTTAATAAGTGTGTTATCAAAATCCCAAGGGTTGTCATGTTCAACCTGTTCAAAAATAAACCATTGCTTATCTTTCTTTCGCGGTTTGTATTGAGATCCACCGAGAATAGCTGAGTCTCTAGTATCCCAATATTCTTTAGGTACGGGTTTTCCGGTGTTTTGCGATCGGTAACGATATTTTGTTTCCCTCGAGTTGCAAGCCCCAATCCCGGACGCAATTGCCTGTCCTGTTGGAATGTGCTTTAAAGAACATTTTACAGTGTAGGCAATAAAATCTTTTTCCCGAACTTCCCGGATTATTTCATAATCAGGGTCAAGTCGAAATGTGAGACATAATTTTTCCGCACCGGGTTTTAATAATGTCGGTTTGTCTGTGCTTGGAATTACGCCATAATGTTCGTTTTCCTTCATTACGTTTTTCATAACCCCTTGGATTAAGTTGACTTGTCGGGTTAATGTTTCAACCGACATTGCACTATCTTCAAGGTTAACTATTTCGTGATTTTGCCTTGCAACTGGTAATGTTTCCATGTTTATTTACCCCCTATATTTTCTTCTATTTCAACTTTAAACCACGGCTCAACCCGCGTGAATAATTTACACAGCGTTAAAACATCGTTTCGGCAATATTGTTTAATGGTTTCATATTCACCTGATTGATAAGTCGGATATACCATTGAACCGTCAAAACCGTCCTTGCTACCGAGCTTAAAAATATTCAGGTAAAAATCTTGTTTGTGCCATTTTTGCCGATCCCATCCAGCCAATATCTGCATGACATCATAATGATGTTTGTTGTTGTATTTTTGAGTCAGGTATTTATATGTAATTGGACTGACCGGTACATCCTGGGCAATGGCTCGGAATAGCATTACCGGCAAATCAAATTGAATACCGTTAAATGATATAATCGGCATACGCTCTTGGTGGGCCATTAAAATAGTGTTCCAGCCAGTGCTGACAAGTTCAAGATCATCGTGTTTGTCGGCTTCCACAACCTGAAGTGTGACTTCGTTGATAATTTTATGGGTTTCCGTGTCATAGGTGATACCGCAGAAAGTACACAATTGACACATGGCCGGGTCAAGGCTCATTGTCTTGCTGTGTTTTTCCTTGGCTTCATCAAGTTTGACCTGAATTTTTGCAGGATCTTTCATATTTCCGACTTTTACCGTATCAGGATCAAAGCCAAAGTTTTCGGGTAAAGATTGGTTCGGGATGGTTTCTGTGTCTATGGCTAAGATTTTCATTATTTAATTTTTTCTTTTATTTAAAATGGTGGGTTGCTTGAAATTTCATCCATTATCTGTGTTTCTGATTCGGCAATCGCAGTTTTCAATAATGCTTGTTCTTCGCTGTTAAACATTTCGATAAGAATGTCATCCGGGTCGAGGCATTTTCTGAACAGATTGATTTTGCCTTCAAAAAACAAGATTTTGGTATAATTTATGTTTAAATCTTTCAACTTTACGCACATTATTTTCCCCCTTAATTAGTCTTGCCGCCGTTGAGGCCGTACTGTATCTGCCCGAAGCAGGGAAAGGGTCAGCCTATCGCCCCTGGCGGCAAGTGGTTAAAAATTAATGTCCTGAATCGACATCACCAGCATTAAAAATAGGACAATTAACGTCTGTAAAAACCAATTTGTGAGTGTTTTCATGGTTCCTCCTTGTCATTGCTAATTACGCAATCATCGGGATTGAAAAGTGCTGATCAGCCAGCCATGCTGATATTTTTTCAATCGCGTCCAGCTTCCATGCCCCGCCAGACGCTTCAAACAACGCACATTTCGGCGGGTTTCCTTCGCCACCTGAAGAAAGCCTGAAAACAAAAGATGATTCCGGTTGTTCAATTTCAAGAAAAGTCCGGTATGGCTTGAGTGTAACCGGATTTGGCACGGGAACATTATCAAACATTGAAGATTCGACTGACCGTTTAGCAGTAACCTTTTGAGAAAATCCGGTGTCTGAATAGGATTGGCCTTGCTCCGCTTTTACATTGCTCACCAGTTCCAAGATTTTTTGAGCGTCATCAGTGCCAGCGAAATAGGATTGCATAGCAATGATAAAGTCCGGGATTTCCATCAACCGGCCAAACGTAAAGCCATCGTTCAGCGTCCCCATGGTTGTGGCTTGTAACCAGTTTTTTCGTTGATGGTTGTCACCGAAAAGCGCCGAAAGCAGACGGACGCTGTTATAATTTTCAACGTGAACGAATGCGTTTTCGAGTTGATCGATGTTTAAATGAATATAGTCGCTGAAACCGGTCAGGGTATTGACCGTTAATTCAGCGGGAACCGGTTCGTCAAACTTGTTCGGGATCAATTTCAGGTCTTCAAACGAGAAATGGCGGTCGTGCCGTTCAACAATTTCGGTGGATCTTAAATTGTTTTTTAAAAACTTAAGGGCAGTCGCAATCATTATTTTACATCTCCTTTTTTAATGGGTTGGATTTTGTTGTCTGCGTCAATGCCGAATTTTAACTGTTTCGGCGGTTTGACTTCGTGCGCTTCGGCGTTGCCCTGAACGTCTTTCCCGATCAGAGAAAGTGAAGAAACCGGGCTTAATGGTGCGAGTTCCGGTTTTACGATTAATTCTGACCGTAAAGATTCCCGTTCTTCATCCGGTTTGATTTTAACGGTCAGGGTGATTTTTCTGACTGCGGTCGCCTCGGTGTTGACATCAAGAATGTTGTTCAACACTTTTTGAAGTTCATGATCAAAGCGCTCTTGAGCGCAACCGTCACAAACGGTTATTAATGATAGCTTTTTAGTTGTTTCCATCTTGCCTCCTTTTAAATATTTTCATCGCGGTTGCAACAATCTCGGTCATCTGAGCAACGTTCACCTGCTCTTTTAATTTTTCTATTTTGCATAAATCGGTTGCAATTTGTTGGGGTGTCATAGTGTTCTCCTTTTTTGTAACCGGGGGCCGCACCCGACCCCCGGCTGGAGGAAAAATGCTGGCACTTAATCAGCACTTTTCGGGTTGACGGACTTTCGCCCGTATCGGTTGGCGGCGATGCCGCATGGTTGCTAATGGAGCAGGCGGCCTACCAATCAGGCGTTACCGCCTACCCCACAAACCTTGCCGGTGATACGCAAAGCGTAGGGAAAATGCCACCGGCAAGAGTTTTGCGCCCCGTTTCTCATTTTCAGCCAGTTCGGACTGGCGATCATTCACTGACGGGCACAAAATTGGTTGTGCGGGGCAAGAGGCCCATTTATCCACCTACAGTCGCCTCTATGCGGTGTAACAGCTCGTCAGCACCCCGCACAAGATTAATTTTAACTTTTAAAAGAGCTACCATCCCCATCCTTCAGTCAGTGACGGCATCCGTGGAGCCTGTGTGACGTTTGATGGGTTTCAATCACACTCACTTCCATTACTGGTCGGTGAGGGTGATTTGGTGTTTGATTCAGTATTAAACTTTTTTAAAAGGGCTGTCAACACTTTTAATTACATTTTTTTGGGTTAATTAATCAAGTATAAACATTTCAAACACTTACAGGCTTAAACATTTTTATTGACAGACAAATAATTAATTGATAAAGAATAGCTATGAAAAAATTATACCTAAACACAGATAAAATAAAAAAAGAACTTGGCAGGCTCAATGTTACTCAATCCTGGCTCGCCAAAAAGATGGGAATCTCACGGTCACGGATCAGTCAAATTTTAATTAAAAAGCCGATTACTCAGGCACATAAAATTGGACAGGCATTGAACATAGATGCGAAGGATTTAATTAAATAGGGGAATTATTGTGCTTGTTGAATTAACAAAAGAGCAGATATATACATTATAAACAATGCCAAAAAAAACCTGCACAATCAACTGTCTCCGTCCAGACGGAACCTGTATCTACTGGAGCGATGAAACCAGTAACCGTAATTTCAAGTGCAAGAAGGATGAATGCGATGCTTGGGGTATAATAAAACGCGATTTCGACGCAGAAATCAGCGAGGCAAGGGCAGATATTCGGGTAGCGGTTGGACATTTGATAAAACTATTGAAAGACAAGGGGGTTGAAAATGAATAATCCTTGCGCGACATGCTCTCATAAAAATGAGTCGAAATTAAATAATCCGATTTGTGAGAATTGCGAAAAGCGATTTGAGTATGTTGACAGTATGGGACACCCAAATTTACCAAGCCAAAATTTAACCCCGTCAAGGCAAGTGAAAGACATGAAATCAAATGTGAAACTCGTGGTAAAGAAGTGTAGCGCTTGTAACGAAATTAAACCTTTGGAAGATTTTCCAAACAGTAAAAAAACGAAAGACGGTAAAGATTACTTATGCCGGGCCTGTAAAAACGAAAGGCAAAAAATATACAATCAAAATTATATCAACAAAAAAGCCAATAAAAAACCAACTGTACGGGAAACCGTAAAACAGGAGTCCGACGCGGAACCTGTTAAACAACTCCCTTTAAAGCCCGCCATAATCACAATAAACTTTTCTGATTATCCTGAATTATTGTCCGAAATAACCCGGCTGGCAAAAATCGACTTTAGAACGCCGGAGTTTGAAATTTTGGCGATTATTGACCGTGTACTTTCTGTCGGGAAGGCCGAATTATGATCGATTGCGGTTGGACGGCTGGTGATGTTATTGAAAGAAGCGAGGGGCTCAAAATGAAATTACATAAGCGGTGTTTGACCGTGGTGCTTCGGTCCCAAAATCCGGGCAAACGCTTAATATAATAAATGGTATTAAATCTTTTAACAAATGTCAACAGAAGCGATTGTGCAGCCTATTACTCGTTATACAACGAGACGGAAAGGAATGAATAATGCCTGAATTCGAATTAACACCGGAACAAGAGGCTATAGCTTTCACATCTCTTAACGCTGCGGATATAGCAGCGGAAAGCGGCGATAAAGGGATGATTATAGCACAGATAGGTGTATGCAGAGACGAAAAAGTAAGGTGTATTTTTAACTTTATAGGGGGAAAAACAGCGAAGAAACTTTTAAAAATTATAAAAGATGTATAACCAACCAAATCCAGGCGGACCGCTTACAGCGGCTCGCTGATTTGGGGCGTTGTCTGTCAGGAGGAAGTATGAAAAACCAAGCGGATTACTCATTATACAAATGCCCATACTCGCACATTGAAAAAGAGTGTGGTCATGAATTACATGGCCCCGAAGGATATGAAAATACATACGGCATCTGGTGCGCTTGTGGTTTTCGTGGTCCTGTATTTTGCCTTGATCCTATTGAGTTGAATCTTAAAAAAACAGATAACAAGTCAATGCAATCTGACCCGAAACCGTCCGGCGGCATGGCAACAGTACCAGAACCAAAACAGGAAGTTATGTATATCTGCCCAAAGGAGTTAGTCGTTTTGGGCAGTTGATTTTAAGCGTTAGACCACCCCTCACAAAGGAGTAAATAATATGGATATCCAAAGATTAAGAAACTTAACCACCGGGAGACTACACACCAAGATGGAAGATATTTATAAAGACCTTGGAATGCTTACAGGTGAAGATGGTTTAATGACACATATGCTCCCTCGTGCAATGAAAGCCGTTGAACCGTGGCTCCGTGAAAAAGTCACAGATCAAAGATTTTGGGATGGCGAATTTGACACCACACATACCGGGGAATTTGATCTTCCTGAAACGACAAGTGAAGAACGGCAGATATTTTTTGAACGGTTTGCCGCTATGCCGAACCCACTTGCAGGTAAAGAAGTTATCGGGGTGGTGGTCTAACCTGTCACTGGTGCTGACCAGGAACAGCGGTCGGCTAAAATTTAAAGCGGGGCTGGCAGCACAGTTCTGTGTTAAAAGGACTCAAAATGAATTACCGCCTCTTCATGAACGAAATCGGTGATATGTCGGAATACCTTGATTTTTACGAATACGCCAGCATCCGATGGTTTCTGGAAATGACGTATGACTGGGTAACGATTACGTTGATCTTGGAATCATGTGCCGCAGATTAACGGCCAACCAAAGGAGGTGATGCCAATAAAAATAAACGGGTTATCAACAGTATTTATCTTTTATATTAAGGAATTCAGCTTCCCGGCGGGATTGGCTCGTCGGGGAAATTGCTTGACATTAGGTTTTGGCGTGGTATGGTGGGGGTAGGAGCTACTCTTATGAGTGTAGCAGGCTCGACAATCAAATTAAAAATTGAAATCCGGTATATAAACCATCGTCGCCCTGGTGATGTGTGGAGCTGCTACCTCCCGTTTGTATGCCGGATTTGAGTTTTTAAGGGGGTTGAAAAGAGCAAGTCATATCTTGAAAAATTAAAAGATCCACGGTGGCAAAAAAAACGTCTTGAAATTTTAGAGCGCGATAAATGGATGTGTCAACTTTGTTATGATAAAAAATCAACTCTTAACGTACACCATAGACGATATTTATCAAACAAAGACCCTTGGGATTATCCAAATCATTTATTAGTCACATTATGTGAAGAATGCCATGAAGTAGAAAAAGAAAGAATGGAAAACGTAAGCCATGATTTAATGGAAATTTTAAAAGAAACTTTTTTTGCTGGAGAAATTGCTTCTATAGCTGGTGGATTTATAAATTTTAAAATTTTTCATTCATCTGAGATTGACGCAGCCGTTATTAGTTGGGCCATATCAAATGAAAACCTTATACAAGACCTCCATAATAAATATTTTGAATATTTGTCCAGTAAAACGAAAAAATAAATGGATTCACCTCAACTTGAAAACGGTTATACAAAAATAGCCAATGAAATACTTGAAGCTCTATCAAAATATCGTATTCCTGGAGAGCAGATGCAGTGTCTTTTTTTTATCATAAGAAAAACATACGGATGGGGGAAAAAAGAAGATGAAATTCCGTTATCTGATTTTGTTGAAGGCACTGGAATTAATAAACAAGCTGTTTCAAGAGCATTAAAATCATTAAAAGATAAAAATGTAATAACCGTTATCAAAAAAGATAACAGAATTAATACAACTTATGGAATTAATAAAAAATACAAAACATGGAAACCGTTATCAAAAAAGATAACGTTATCAAAAAAGATAATGACCGTTATCAAAAAAGATAATGGAGCGTTATCAAAAAAGATAATCCCACCTATATATAAAAAAAATAGTAAAGAAACTATTAAAAATAAAGCTGAGGCTGAAAAAGTTTTAGGGATTTTAAATAAATTGAGTGGTAAAAATTTCAGGGTAAACGATACGAATTTAAAAAATATAAAAGCCAGATTAGATGAAAATTTTACAATTGATGATTGTGAGAAGGTTTTACAATTAAAATTAAAAGATCAATATTTTATTGAAAATCCGAAATATTATAATCCGGAAACGCTTTTTAGGCCAAAAAATTTCGAAAAATATTTAAATGAAAAACCAAAAAACAACCAAAGCCCAACAGGTACAAAATATGCAAACATCAAAACAAGAGTCGTCAATGTGGATTGATAAGTTGTTTGAGATGTCAGGCATCCCGAAGCGGTTTTTAAATGCAGAATTGAAGGATTTTGCACAAAAATATAACATTACCAGCGATGATCACGGCTTATATATTCATGGGGAGCGTGGAGTGGGAAAAACTCATTTATTATCAGCTATTTGTAAATTTAAAATAATTGAACATTTAAAAACCTTCAACGATATCGAGCCGAAATATATACCTGCGTTTATATCAACTCCTGAGTTATTATTCCTGTTTAAGAAATCATATTCAAAAACATCAAAGATAACAGAGGACGAGGTGTTAAAAAAATACACAAAGGCAAAAATCTTATTTTTAGATGACATCGGTGCGGAACGGTCAACAGATTGGTCTGTTTCGTTGTTGTATTTAATTATAGACCGGCGATATTCAGAAATGAAACAGACGTTTATTTCAAGCAATCTTGCCTTAGATAAAATTGCTTCTCAGTTAGATGACCGGATTGCGTCAAGGATAGCTGGCATGTGTGAGGTTGTTGAAATTGTTGGCAAAGACAAACGGTTAAAATAGGCAATTAAACGGAATCATTAGAAAAATAAACGACGAAAGGAGCTAAAATGTCAGATTTTACATTTATTGAAACAGATCCCAAACACCACCAAGGAATCAAACTCGATGAATACAACGGACAGATTTCTATTGTGACCGGAAACGAGGGTGACAACGGTAAGGTATGGTTGAAGTGGGCATTCCCGCAAACCAGAAATAAAGAACCGGGGCCGAAAGCAATCCCGGTCAAGGTGGTGATCGGCAACAGTTATCAAGAAGCGATTAGCAATTTAAAGCGACTCATGGCAGATTTGGGCGCGGATAGTAAGGACACGGGCGTTTACCCGAAGCAGCCGGAACAGGGTGCGCCGGAACCGTCACCACCGGCGCAACATGAACCGCAAGCGGGTGGCTTTAATGATGATATTCCCTTTTAAAATAAAGGGGTTAGAAACCATAAGTGTTTATCCTGTAATTATGCGGGATAAAAAGAAACCAGTTAATCACTTGTTAGCCTGCAAAGACGGAGTAAGACTTGAAACCATATTATGAAACGAAATTAGGACGCCTCTACCACGGTGATTGTCTCACGATCATGCCGGCGCTGTGACACCTGCCGGTTCGGAGAGCCCGGAAAGATGGCTGATACGATTTTATGTTATTTCGGCCCGGATGTGCTGGATAAATACCCGGATGACTGGTGCTGTCAATGGCGGGAAAAAAGCAGGGTGGAAGCGGTGGAACCAGGGCCAGATATTATATGCACCAAACACCCACAACCGATTAAAAAAGAAGATGTGGTGTTTTGATGGAAATCCAGGAAGAATACAAAAAATTACAACGGTCTGAAACGTCAAGGCGAAATGCCAAAAGAGGTAACAAAACCGAGGAAATCGCCGGTAGGTATTTAAAATCACTCGGATTCTTATTTGTCGAACCAATTGAACGTGCTTGGATTATTATCCGTAAGTATGATCCGAAGCGTAAAAAAAGCAGAATTACGGGCGCTGTTCCTAAAAAGAAAGTGTCAGGTGACTTCACTGCTATCGAACCAGGAACCGGGAGATATGTTCATATTGAAGTAAAATCAATGCATGATAAAATAATGTGGTCAAACCTTGAGCCGCATCAAATTGAGGCACTAAACGATAAACACAAAGCGGGAGCGCTGTGTCTGTTGGTATGGGTCAGGTCTCCGATTGAAATAAAAGCAATGGAGTGGCCGGTGTTTGGATTCGGACCGAGAAAAAGCGTGAAGTGGGACGATATAAAATAAATCTTAACCAACTGTTTTGTTTGTGGCGGTAAAAAGCTCTAAAAAATTCACCGCAAACCCTCATGGTTAGTGGGTTTGTGGATGTACTGTTTATGGGTCCTCCCTGGGAATAGACTGTATACGAATATAAAAAT
>CAZLGC010000003.1:0-44637 GCA_964559275.1 uncultured Candidatus Saccharibacteria bacterium | reverse complement strand
AATAGAAAAATATGAGCAATAATTCATGCGATTGTGGTAGCTCTTTTCTGACCGGGCTGGCAATCGGTGTAGTTGTCGGGGGAGCAGTAGCGCTTCTATACTCACCGAAATCAGGTAAGGAAAACCGCGAATTTATAAAGAAGAAAGCTCTGGAAGCAAAAGATTTCGCCGTAGACAAATTCGAGGATGTCCGAGATGAAGCCGTTGAATTACGAGACAAAGCCGAAAAAGCCGTCAAAGCCGCGGAAAAAGAATTCAAAAAGAGCTAAACAGAGATAAGCCGCCCTCCGCAACGGGGGCGGTTTTTTGTTAAAAATGGGCCTGAGATTTCTTGCTCTAACTTCCCATTTCCGCTAGAATAAGAAGACGAAATAAAGAAATTCTCCTATTTTAGTATGTCCAATTTCGTTCACCTGCATACCCATTCCGAATATTCTCTGCTGGACGGCCTGACTCGGCTGGAAGATATTGTCGCCAAGGCCAAGAGCTTAAAAATGCCCGCGGTAGCGCTGACCGACCACGGTTCGCTCTACGGGGCTTTTAAATTCCAACAGCTGGCTCAGGAAGCAGGAATCAAGCCGGTCATCGGACTAGAGACATATATTGCCCCCAATGGAATGACCCGGCGCGGAAGTCAAGAAGATCGCCGACCTTACCACCTGGTCCTGTTAGCTAAGAACAACCAGGGCTACAAGAATCTCATCAAGATAACTTCCGCTGCCCATACGCAGGGATTTTACTATAAACCGAGAGTCGACATAGATTTTCTGCGCGAACATGCCAACGGTTTAGTGGCACTAACTTCCTGCCTCAAAGGAGAGGTAACTTACTACGCCGCCCTTAATAAGATGAAACAAGCGGAAACAGCTGCCCGCAAGTACCTAGAAATATTCGGTACCGAAAACCTGTTTTTCGAGCTGCAGCATCACCCCAGTATTGAGCGCCAGGAAACCGCTAATCGCAACTTAGTTGAGCTAGGGAAAAAACTAGGGGTGGATATAGTCGCTACCAATGACATTCATTACCTTAACAAAGATGACGCCGAGGCCCACGACGCTCTACTTTGCATTCAGACGAAACACACCCTGGATGACGAGAAACGCGGCTTAAAGATGATCGGAGAGGATTTCTCTTTCCGGACACCGGAAGAAATGAGTAAACAATTTGCCTCTGTCCCCGAGGCTCTTACCAATACTCTCAAGGTTGCCGAGATGTGCAATGCCGAAATTGAACAGTCAAAACTGATCTTGCCTGAAATCCTCGTTCCGGAAAACGAGACCAACACCTCTCACCTGAGAAAAAAAGCCTATGCCGGAATCAAGCAGCGACTGTCAAGGGAACCTAATGAAGAAGAAAAGCGGCGTCTCGATTATGAACTCAAAGTCATCGCGGAAAAGAAACTGGAACCTTATTTTTTGATGGTACAGGACTTTACCGATTTTATGCATAAGGAAAATATACCCACGACAACGCGTGGCTCAGCGGCTGGTAGTTTCGTTTCCTATGCCCTGGGAATCACTACCGCCAATCCCCTCTTTTTCGAACTGCCATTTGAGCGCTTCCTCAATCCACTGCGACCTAAACCGCCTGATATAGATCTGGATATTGCTGACGTCGAAAGAGACAAGGTAATCAAGTACGCTATTAATAAATACGGTCAGGACAATGTCGCTCAGATCGTAACCTTCGGAAAAATGAAGGCGAAAGCGGCAATTCGTGACGTCGGACGCGTCCTCGGATATCCTTACGATTTCGTCGACAAAATCGCCAAGCTCGTTCCCGAGGGACCGAAAGCAACTTTGGCGGACACAATGAAGGAGGTAGCCGAGTTTAAGCAGGCCTATGATGGCGATCCGGCGGTTAAGCGAATGATTGACCTCGCCACCAAACTTGAGGGTATTGCCCGCCATGCCTCTGTTCATGCCGCCGGAGTAGTTATCACTCCCCGCCCGATGACTGAATACGTTCCGATCCAATATGATACCCAAAGTGAAATGATTCTGACCCAATACGAAATGACAGACCTGGAAGACCTTGGTTTGGTTAAGATGGACTTTCTCGGACTTTCCAACCTGAGCACTATTCAGCGCTCGGTGGAAATTCTGAAGTTTACCAAGGAAACCAATATTGATATGAAAAAACTGCCACTGGATGATAAGCCCACTTATAATCTTTTTAGCCGCGGCGATACGCTAGGACTATTCCAGGTTGAATCCGCCGGTATGCGCAAGAATCTGAAGCAGCTGAAACCGGAAAAGATCTTTGACATTGCGGCAATGCTGGCCCTGTACCGCCCGGGACCGATGGAACATATTCAGAATTATATTGAGAATAAGAATAATCCCAACAAGATTACCTTGATTGACCGGCGAATGGCGCCAATTCTGAGCAAATCACATGGCGTTATTACATACCAGGACGACGTACTTCTTATAGCCATTGAGCTCGGCGGCTATAACTGGGAAACTGCCGACAAATTCCGTAAAGCCATGGGAAAAAAGATACCGGAACTGATGGCTGAGCAACATGATAAATTTATAAATGGCGCTGTTGAAAACGGCCTTTCTAAGGAAGATGCTACTCGGCTTTTCAAGCTAATGGAGCCCTTTGCCGGTTACGGTTTCAACAAGGCGCATGCGGCCGCCTACGCCCTGGTTTCTTACCAGACCGGCTACCTCAAGGCGCACCATCCCACTGAATTCATGGCCGCCTTACTGACTTCGGATCTTGGCAATACTGACCGTGTTGTCCTGGAAGTCAGCGAGTGTGAACGGATGGGAATAACTGTTCTGCCACCGTCTGTGAATGAAAGCCTGAAAATATTCACCGTTGTCGCCGGCGAAGGCGAGAACCTGGCAACATCAAAAACCATCCGCTTCGGCCTGGGCGCAATAAAAAATCTAGGTAGCAATGTCATTCGCGATGTTATCAAAGCTCGCAAACAGAAAAAATTTGTCAGCATCGAAGATTTCATTAAACGCGCTTACTCCCCCGCCATGAACCGCAAGTCACTAGAAAGCCTGATCAAATCAGGTGCTATGGACGAACTGGGCGAGCGCAAACAACTACTAGCTAACGTTGAAACTCTGCTCAACTTCGGCAAATGCCAATATCAAGCTACGGCTACCGGACAAGAGGATCTGTTTGGCGGCGACGAACTTAGCTGCCCGCGCCTGAAGCTGGCCGAGGTACCGCCGGCCGAGAAGAAGGAACTTCTAACCTGGGAAAAAGAGCTGCTGGGGTTGTATGTTTCCGAGCACCCGCTCTCAGAGTATCGAGATTTTTTAGATAAGTGTGCCTTCCGGATAAATGAGCTTCAGCCGTCCCATGTCGGTAAAAAAGTCCGGGTGGGCGCAATTATCAGCGACGTCAGGCGCATCACCACCAAGAAAAATAAACCGATGGCTTTCGTTCGCATCGAAGATGAGGCTAAAGCAATGGAGGTTGTCGTCTTTCCGGCTCTTTTCAGCTCCACTGTCTCACTCTGGCAGGAAGACCAACCGATTCTATTGACTGGCAAGGTCGACAACCGAGACGAAGAATTAAAAGTTCTGGCTGATTCAGCCCAGCCTTTGACTAATGATATAGATGTACAAAGATTGAACAATATAGGTCTGGCCCAGCGGAGTAATGACAAAAGTAACAAAGCCACCACAACCGACAACAAGGATTACCTTTTCATAAAAGTCCCTAACAACAGCACTCCGGATACATTTAATCAGGTAAAACAGGCTCTTTCCGAAGCGGACCGTGGCCTACATCGCGTGGCGTTGCTTCTTCCAAAATCAGGGAATCGTTTCCAAAAACTAGAAACTGAATTTTTAGTAAAAAAAGATGACGTGCTCAGAACCAAGCTGGAAAAAGTCTTGGGTCCGGGCAGCATCAGTAAATAAACATATGAATGAACATTTGAAAACAATCATTGACAGCGTCGTAACCAATGAAGAAATTGAAAACCAGGTCCGCCTCAAAGTCTTAGACAGCTTAGTGGCCCTGACAGACAACGAAAAAGATCTCAGGACATATCTGGAATCGCAGACTAAGACGAAATCAAAGGTAACTAACGAGTTAGCCCAGAACGCCCTGGGCTGGCTGCAGGAGGATAAATAAATGATGAACCCAGAATCAAGAGAGCCTGGCGGCAACCTGCCTGAAACGGAGCAGACTGAA
Source organism: uncultured Candidatus Saccharibacteria bacterium (assembly GCA_964559275.1). Classification (GTDB taxonomy): domain Bacteria; phylum Patescibacteriota; class CALEFQ01; order CALEFQ01; family CALEFQ01; genus CAZLGC01. Next base: position 40,467 of record CAZLGC010000003.1, on the reverse strand, counting down.
CCGACAGAAGAACTAGAAGAGGAATCTGTACTTGAAGTGGATAAAAGAATTGCCGACCTGCAAGAGGAAGCCGCCCAGATCAAAGAAAACCTTCTTGAACACATTCAGCAGAAAAAGAGTGCAGAGGGAAAGGAAGATGAAGAAGCCACCCCAGCTGAGAAACTGCTCCACAAGATAGACATGTGGTTTGCCCTGCGCTTTCGGCCCAGCGATTATGGCGACACTGCCGAAAAATTGGTAGCTGAACTTACCGGCCGTAAAACTAAAGTTCTGGCCTGGCGACATCTGCGTGACTATCCTGCCAATCAGGAACTGATAGGCGCACTTGACGAAGTCGAAGAACGTGGACTCAGCGACTACCTAGAATGTCACCGCGATATCAACGAGGAGGAATTCTTCGAAAAAGCTCCTTACGATCCGATGTGTGTGACGGAGCGAATTTACCGGCGCCACGTTTACCTCGATAACTTTGATCATGAGATCAAACGCGCCAAAAACATCGCTCGCTGGAAAGCCGAGAACTCAGAACGACTAAAAGACATCCCCGAGACCCGCCGTCGATCTTTTGCTATCTGTATGGACATTAACGGACTAAAACAGGTTAACGACAAGACTCCCGGTGGACATATGGAAGGTGATAAATTTATTCGGCACGCTGCCAAAATGTTCAGAAAATATTTCAAGCGTGAATCCGATATCATCGGCAGACTGGGCGGCGATGAATTTGCCGTCATAGCTCGTTCTTCATCATTGGAAAAAATTATGGCTAACCTTCAGAAAATGATAGAGGAAATGTCCGATTATACCGTAGAACTCGTCCACGAAGACGGCAGCAAGGAAACCGTTACTCTGGAAGTCGCCATCGGGATTTCGGAAATCGTACCCGAGGATACTGATAAAACAGAGAAAAGTTGGCAGTGCGCTCACTTTCGAGCCGATGACGCCTCATATCTAGCCAAGAAGCTGGGCAAGAGACGGCAGCGCGAAACCGAACCTTATACCGGAATGGCCGTTGGTAGCCGAGATGAGAACAATCGCGACAATAACCGTCGCTACATTCCTTTCTCGGAAATAACCGCTAGTAAATAGTCAACCAAACTGATGTACAATACCCACCTCCGTCAACGCCGACCTTCGTACCGTAAGCCATTCCTAATCATAATGGCGGTGATTATAGTGGTTATAATTTTCATCGTCTTCTTGTCAGTCGGCAAAGTTACCATTGCGGTCAATCCCAAATACGAAACCAAATCTGTCGATTTTAACGCCGAGATTGTTCGCAGCGATGAGGATAGCTCAAACAAAATCCCCGGGCGCGTACTTACTACGGTAGTACGCGGCAACGAGACAATAACCGAAGTAGACAGAACCGAAGCGGAAAAACCGGCCACAGGCAAGGTAGTAATCCACAATGAGCTGGATCACGACCAACCATTGGTTTCAACCACGAGATTGCTGGCGGAAAACGGTGTCTTGTTTCGAACCAAGGATCGCGTCAACGCCAAGGCTCACAGCACGGTTGAGGTTGAGGTCTATGCGGATGAACCTGGGCCAGCCGGTGAAATTGAACCGACTCGCTTCACTTTGCCGGGACTATGGCAGGAATGGCAAGGCAAAATATACGCCAGCAGCAGTGAGCCGATGACCGGCGGTTTTGGCGAAACTGATTTCATTTCGGAAGATACAATTAACCGTGGCAAGGAACAGGCTCTCAACGCTCTTAAAGAAGAAGGTAAAAGAAAACTGCAACAGCAGGTGAACAGCGGTGAGAAGGTTTTAGACGATGCTATCAAGATAGATATCCTCTCCGAAAATGTCAGCGTCGAGCCCGAATCATACGAATCAGAATTCAGTGTCAATGCCGAAATTCGGTTGACCGCCGTCGTCTTTGACGAAGACAGCCTTTATCACCTGGCCGAGGAGAGACTAAGGGAATCAATTCCTGAAGATTTGGAAATTCAAAACCTGAGCCCGGACCGCCTTTCCTACAGTCTGGAGGTATATGACCTCGACAAAAAGACTGCCACCCTGATAACCCACCTAGAAGCGGATACCATTTCCAAGGTCAGCGCCGATGTTTTCGATAAAAGCAAACTGGTTGGCCGCACGGAGACAGAAATCAAGGATTACCTGGAACGGGAACAGGATGTCGGTGAAATCGAGGTTAGCTTTTCCCCGGCCTGGCTGAAAACAGTCCCCTCCGACGAAAAGCGAATTGAACTGGAAGTCAAAAACTAGCATTCCTTGCTGTTTTAGAGATATTTGACTTTCTGGTGTTTACTGCTATAATTTCACTACAATTATCAAGGTCGTGGCAAATACCAATTGCCCTCCTGGTCCCCAGGAAGCCTCCTGATCAGCCCTGAGTTTACAAAAGGTGGAAATCAGGCACTACCCGCGTGTTAGCGGGAAAGTAAGTACATTTTGGATGGAACCGTGAAACAAGCTTTTTCACTCCAAGCTCACCCCCAGCTTTTAGTGAAAAGGCTTTTTTCAAACTTAATTTATCTTCATGAAAGACGAACAACTAGAAATCATGCGCCATTCCGGCGCCCACATTATGGCTGCTGCCGTTTACAAACTTTTTCCGGACGCCAAGTTTGGCATCGGTCCGGCCATTGCCGATGGTTTTTACTATGACATTGAACTCCCCCGCACCCTGATCCCGGAGGATCTGGACAACATCGAAAAAGAAATGAACGATATTGTCAAAGCTAACTTGCCGTTCGAAAAAGAAGTGATTCCGAAAACTGACGCCATTGAACTTTTCAAAAAAGCCGGCCAGGATTACAAAGTTGAACTTCTGGAAGAAATGGACGACGGAGAAGAAGTCTCCATCTACCGCAGCGGCGACTTTGTTGATCTCTGCCGTGGCCCCCACCTGGAATCTACCGGCGAGATGAAAGTTTTTAAACTGGATCGTATCGCTGGCGCTTACTGGCGTGGTAACGAGAAAAACAAGATGCTGCAGCGCGTCTACGGCCTGGCTTTCGCTGACCAAAGAGGCCTTGATGAATACCTGAAGATGCGCGAGGAAAGCAAACAGCGCGATCATCGCAAGCTCGGCAGGGAACTCGAAATATTCATGTTCTCTGATGACGTCGGCGCCGGCCTGCCGCTGTGGCTGCCAAATGGCGCCGCTATGAAAGAAGAGCTGGAGCGCTGGGGCAAGGAGACAGAAGCTAAATGGGGTTATGAACGCGTCTCCACCCCGTTTATGACCAAGCGCAAATTGTTCGAAATCTCCGGACATGTCCCCTACTTCGAAGACGAGATGTACCGCGTCCAGGTGCCAGGAGATGATAAAGAGGAATACTTCGTCAAACCAATGAATTGTCCATTCAATCACCTGATTTACAAATCCAAAATCAGAAGTTATAAGGATTTGCCCTTACGCATGGCTGAATATGGCACTGTTGCTCGTTACGAACAGGCTGGTGCCCTTAACGGAATCCTGCGACCGCGAGAATTCACCCAAAATGACGCCCACATTTATTGCACCGAGGAACAAGCAATTGATATTTTTGTGGAAATAATTGACCTGCACCGGTACTACTACGATAAGCTCGGACTCAAGAACTACCGGATTGTCCTGGAGCTGCGGGATCCAAAAAAGAAGGACAAATACCACGGCAAAGAGGAGATGTGGAAGAAATCGGAAGAGCTTTCCATTGCCGCCATGAAGAAGGCCAAAATTGACTATGAGGTTGTTCACGAGGGAGCGGCACACTACGGCCCCAAGATGGATTTCAAGATTAAGTCAGTGATTGGTACCGAATACGGAATCTCCACCAATCAGATTGATCTCTACATGCCGGAGCGCTTCAACCTGACTTACAAAGACAAAGATGGCCAGGATAAACTGGTTATCGTTCAGCACCGAGCGCCGCTCGGATCAGACGAGCGTTTCATCGGATTCCTGATAGAAAACTTTGCCGGCAAGTTCCCGCTCTGGATTTCGCCCAAGCACGCTATAATCATTCCCGTCTCGGAAAAATTCAATGAGTACGCTCGGAAAATCCAAGAGCAGCTGGCTGCCGCTGGCTGGGAAAAGAATTTGCAGATACGAATAGACGTAGACGAATCCAATGAAAGTGTCGGTAAAAAAATTCGTACTGCCGAAAAGAAAAAGTATCCCTACATGCTGGTGGTCGGCGACAAGGAAAAGGATTCCGGCAATTTGACCGTTCGCACTCGTGATCTTAAGGAACAACGACAATTTGCTGCCAAAGAATTTGCCGACAAACTTGTCACCAATGTTAATGACCGTGAACTGAAGCTATTTTAGCCCGTGCCTAAACCCACTACTTACCATCTCAAAACTTTCGGCTGCCAGATGAACAAGTCGGATTCCGAGCGAATTGCAACTGTCATGCTGGCAGCTGGATACGAATCAGCCCCCCTTAAGGAGGCTGATTTGGTCGTGTTTAACACCTGTTCGGTCCGCCAGATGGCCGAAGACCGGGCAGTGGGACAAATCAGAGAAGCCAAAAAGCGCGACCAAAAAATTGTTGTTACCGGTTGCCTCAAAAACCAGCAGCAGTTTATCCCCGCCCATCCTGAAGTTGATTTGTTCATCGACATTCACGACATTGCTGATCTACCAAACAAACTCGGACAGGAGACGCCGACTTTAGATAATAATTATTTCCACATCAAGCCTACCCTCACCTCTCCCGCCCAGGCCTATGTCCCGATCATGACCGGCTGCAACAATTTCTGCTCGTATTGCATTGTCCCGCACGTGCGCGGTGAAGAGCAATCACGTCCGCCTCAAGAAATTATAGAGGAAATCAAAGGATTAATAGCAGGCGGTTGTCTGCAGATAACTTTACTGGGTCAAAACGTGAACAGCTATGAATACCAACAAACTAGTTTTCCTGACTTATTAGAACAGATCGCCAAACTGGCTGGTGACTATAGGATGTTTTTTGTCACCTCCCATCCTAAGGATCTGGATTTCTCTATAATCAAATTGGTCGCTACGTATGACAAGCTCTGCCCTTATTTTCACCTGCCCATCCAATCTGGCAGTGACCGAATCCTGAAAATGATGAACCGTAAATATGACCGCCAGCGATATTTGGAGATAATCAAGGAAATCCGCCGCCAAATACCCGCGGCCGCAATCACAACCGACATCATCGTTGGCTATCCAGGTGAAAACGAAGATGATTTTCACGAGACCGTCAGTATTTGTGAAGAGGTGAAATACGATCTCGCCTATATCGCTCGTTTTTCCCCTCGGCCTGGCACTGCTGCCGCTAAAATCAAAGACGACATTTCCCCAGCTACCAAGAAAGAACGTGAAAAAATCCTGACCGAGATAGTAAATAAGACGGCTTTGCAAAGAAATAAAAAACTGGTTGGCAAAACTACTAATGTCCTGGTTGAAACCAGCCGTCAGAAAGGAGCTGGGTATGAAAACTACGGAAAGAATGAATATTTCAAGACAGTTAAGTTTGCCAGTGACCAAGACTTAAAGAATAATATTGTCCCAGTAAAAATAACCCGGGCGCTAGCCTGGGGACTTTATGGAAATCCCTGATCCCAAAAAACTGGTCGTAATCTGCGGACCTACTTCCAGCGGGAAGTCTGGCTTGGCTATGAAATTGGCTCCGAAGTTCAACGGTGAAATTGTGATTGCTGATTCCCGCCAGGTTTACAAGCAATTAGATATTGGGACTGCCAAGCCAACACCGGCTGAGCAAAAGACTGTCCCCCATCATTTAGTAGATATCTGTGAGCCGGGCGATGATTTTTCTGTTGGTAAATACAAAAAAATCGCTACTAAAGCAATCGCTGTCGTGCACCGTAGCGGCAACCTTCCGTTTTTAGTCGGCGGCACCGGTCTCTATATTGACGCTCTGACCCAGGGATACGAGATTCCGGCTGTCTCCCCGGACTCGAAACTGCGATCAGAATTGGAAAAGAAGTCATTGGAGCAACTTTACTCAGAGATTAAGGAGCTAGATCCGCTTTTCGCCACTCGGGTTGATCGTAAAAATAAGCGTCGTCTCATCCGAGCTATCGAAGTCTGCCAGAAAACTGGTCGCCGTTTTTCTGATCAGAGAAAGAAGACCAAGCCACCCTACGATGTTGTTTATCTCGCCCTGGACTGGCCCCGAGCTGAACTCTATCAGCGAATTGACCAAACCGTAGACAAAATGATGGCCGCTGGCCTTAAGAAGGAGGTATCGGGATTGATTGACAGCGGTGTCTCCGCTGATTGGCTACTTAGCATCGGTCTGGAATACCGTTACCTTACCAAAATTGTCACCGGTGACCTGGCTGAGGCAGACGGAATCCAGCAGCTGAAATATGCCTCCCACCAGTTTGCCAAACGACAGCTTACCTGGTTTCGTCGTAATAAAAAAATCCACTGGCTGGATCCGGCACAGGCTGTGCCCGAAGCTAGTGGACTCTTGCAAAAGTTTTTACAAAGATAAGCTAGTCCCGAGAGCACGCCGGACAAGGTGTGCTTTTTGTTTCCGGTAGTTTTTTAACCAGGGTTGCCACGATTTCTTTGAATTTGCCCGCGTTGCTTTCTAGAATTTTCTTTATCTGCTCCCAGGTGACTGGTTTCACGCCCGGCTCACCTTCCAGGCCGGCATCATAATCGGTCACTAAACCGATATTGCAATAACACATCCCCAGTTCCGCAGCCAGGACATTTTCCGGGTACTGAGTCATACTGAGAATATCCCAGCCCATCTTTTTGAACCACTCACTCTCCGCCCGGGAAGAAAACCGTGGGCCATTAATGACCACGACAGTTCCGCTTTGATGGCAGGTATAACCAAGCTTTCGGCAAGTTTGGATAGCAAGTTCTCGCAGCCGGTCGCAGTAGAGATCGGCCGCTGCCAGGTGCTCAACTGCCGGACCTTGTATGTAGGTATCCTGTCTTCCCTTGGTCCTATCTATAAATTGATCAGTTATAACAATGTCTCCCGGTTTCATTTTCCGACGCAGGCTACCTACCGCCCCGGAAGCAATTAGGTTGGTAACTCCGAGTTTGTGCAGCGCGTAAACATTAGCTCGGTAGTTCACCAGATGCGGCGGGATCGAATGATCTTTTCCGTGTCGAGAAATAAAAACGACGGACTTGCCGCCGATTTTTCCAATCCTGACCGGACTACTGGTTTTTCCGTAGGGATTTTTGACAGTTATTACTTCTGAATCACTGAGGATCTCATGTATACCGGAACCTCCGATAATACCGATTGTAGCTTTGGCATTCATAATCAGCTGTCATATTTCATCAAAGAATCAACCCGGTAACCTTCGAGTTTTGCCCGACCAGCTAGTTCAGTTAATTCAATTACGAAAGCAAAACCGACAATTTCCCCGCCTAGTTTTTCAACCAATTTTTTGGTGGCTTCAATCGTACCACCGGTCGCCAGTAGATCATCTACGATCAAGACTTTTTGGCCAGGCTTAATAGCATCTTCGTGGATTTCTATGACATCCGGACCGTATTCTTTTTCGTAGCTGGCCGCGGTTGTTTTTGAGGGCAGTTTACCTTTTTTACGAACTGGTACGAACCCTGCCCGTAGCTGCCTGGCTACCGGTGTTCCAAAAATAAACCCACGCGACTCGGTGCCGACAACGACATCGACCCCCTCAGGTGAATGAAGCTTAGCCAATCTATCCAGCGCATAACTCATTGCTTCCGGATCCTGAAGCAAAGTGGTGATATCGTAAAAATTTATCCCGCGTTTAGGAAAATCCGGGATTTCGCGGATGTATTGTTTTAGATTCATATTTTTTATACTGGTCACTCCCCTACTATCATGACCGAGACTCCGCGGTCACGCGAGCGGTCTAACTCCACAAAGAACATTCGCTGCCACTTACCAAGTTTGATTTTACCTTTGACGATATTCAACGAGACGCTGGTTCCCAGAACAACCGCGTTGCAGTGCGAATGGCCGTTCTTGCATTCATCTTTGCAAACATTGACGGTGCGAATGTGCATATTGTCGTGGTGATAGCGCTGGGTCGGTGAAAAAAGCGTGCGCCAGTTCTCCTGCAGATCCTTGAGTAACAGGGGCTCATTTTCGTTAACATACACAGCTGAGGAAGTATGCAGTGATTGAACATTAACAATACCATTTTTGACCTTTGATGCTGCTACCATCTCTTCTATCTTTTCGGTGATGTCCCGGAAATCGTACTTCTTCTTCGTTTTGAACTTAATCTCCTTAGCGAGTGTCTTCATTAGCTAAGTTTATCTTTAAGGATTTCTTGGGCCTTTTTGGGATCCGCTCTGCCCTGGGTTTCTTTCATAACCTGTCCCATCAGGAACTGAAGGGCGTTTTCCTTGCCGTTCTGGTAATCCTGGGCTGGGCCTGGATTAGCAGCAATGACTTTTTCAACAACCTTGATCATTTCTGATTCGTCGCCGACCTGCTTAAGGTTCCTGTCTTCCACAATTTGCGAGGGGTCCTTGCCGGTTTTGTACATTTCAGCCAGGACTTCTTGGGCTGCCGAACTGTTTATTTCACCCCTATGAACGATATTTATAAACTCAGCCATATTCTCGGGGGTTATCTTCAGTTCGGTAAAGGAAACGCCGTCTCGCTTAACATATTTCATCAGCTCGCTCAGAATCCAATTTGCTGCCGCCTGCGAGAAAGCTGAGGTGTCCTTGTCAACGTCACCCGGTTTGACATCGCCGCTGGATTCCGCCCAGGCTTTAAGCTCGGAGACTGTATTCTCGAAAAACTCAGATAAATGGGGCTCTCCGGCAAGCACCCTGGCATCCTCTGGTTTAACACCCATTTGTTTAACAAATCTCTTTTCCCGGTCCCGCGGCATTTCCGGAAGTTCTGTTTTGATTTCCTCAACCATGGCTTCTTCGATTTCCATCGGCGGCAAATCAGGTTCCGGGAAATACCTGTAATCATGCGCTTCTTCCTTGGAACGCTGGGGCTGAGTTACGCCCTTTATATCATCCCAACCACGAGTTTCTTTCTTGGTTTCCGCTTCGCGTCCCTCGGACATCAAATCCTGTAGACGTTTCTGCTCGAAAGCCAGAGCTCTTTCCACCGCCCGAAATGAGTTCATATTCTTAATTTCCACGATCGCGGTAGTTCTGTCACCATCGCGAACACTGATATTGGCATCACAACGCATCTGCCCCTTTTCCATATCCGCGTCAGAAACACCCAGACCGCGCAAAACCTTTTGCATTTCCTGTAAAAACAGCTTGGCTTCAGCCGGTGATTTCAGATCGGGCTCGGTCACCATCTCAATCAAGGGGGTGCCGGCTCGATTGTAGTCCACCAGACTGTAATTGACTTTCGGCGGATGAGTCAGCTTGCCCGCGTCATCCTCAAGGTGAATGCGACGCAGTCTGATCTTGATATCTTTTTTTCCTTCCGGGTCAGAAATTTCCACTTTGCCGCCCTCGCAAATCGGTTTGTCGTATTGCGATATCTGATAGCCTTTGGGAAGATCCGGGTAGAAATAGTTTTTACGATCAAATTTGGAGAACTTGGCAATTTTGCAATCAAGCGCTAGCCCGGTCAAAATCGCCCAGCGCACCGCCTGTTCATTGATAACCGGCAAGGTTCCCGGATAACCCATGCAAATCGGACAGGTGTTGGTGTTTGGCGAAGATTCCAACGAATCATTGTCACAACTACAAAACATCTTTGTCTTTGTTTTGAGCTGGCTGTGAATTTCCAAGCCGATAATTGTTTGCATATGTTTGTTTTGATTCCCGGTGTTAAATATCAATTTTGTCCAGAGCGGCACGTAGTTTTTGCAGCGCCTCTTCAAAATCGGTGAAAACTATTTCGTGGACCACCGCCTTGTTCCCAAGCGCAATTTTAGAAACCGCGGCATCTTTTTCATACAAGAGAATGGCAATAGCATTGTTGGCCCGGGCAATTTCGAGCTCGGTGCCAACCCCTAGGGCCGGCTGACCGACATAGGCAATAACGATGTCAGCTTTTTTGATATCTCTCGACTCCGTTTCGTAGACTTCCCGCGGGGTAAGCTCCGGATACAGAGCCGGGTCAATCACCCGATGCGGAAGGAATGAATGCCAACCTTTCTGTCGGCAAGCCTTGGCTATCTCCTCGTAAAACTTGTAATACTTTTGTCGCTCACTTTTGGTGAGGCAGGAAACCGGACCAGAAATGTGAACTCTAATCTTCTTCATCGGCTGTTTTATCCTGAATATATTCTTGCCCGTTTTTAAGGCAAGCCTCGGCCCGGGCTAATTCCTCGCCGAGGTACATAGCGTGATGAATATCTAGGCGGTTTTGAGAAGCTATTTCACGACGGAGCTGGCGAGCATTTTCTCCGCTGAACTTGGCCAGCTCTTGTTTATTTTCAGGATGGTGATGAGTAACAATAATTTTCTTATCCTCAACTTTTATTACATAGAAACCGAAGGGGTCAGCAAAGTCCGGTTCCCACTGTCGATATTTTTGTAGCGCCTTTTCCACCTGGGCGTAGTAATTATTATAGATTTGGGCACTGCTGGAAATTATAGTGAGGATACCGGTGTCAACATCCAGTCCCTCGGCGATCTTCTTTTGGATTGCTGCCAGTCCGTAGGCATTCTCGGGCCACCCCTGCGCCATGTCATGGCTACGGAAATAGGCCGCCAAGTTGAGTTTTTCGTTAACAACCATAGGCTGAATCAGGATTAAGCAAGGGCTGCTCTTGTGTTTACGCATCAGCTCATCCTGAACATGCCAAGTGATGGCAACCCCTGATTTGGAATAACGATTACGTCGGAGCGCGTCAATCAAATCCTCCAGCTGGTCAATCTCGCAAACCCCATTCTTTTTCTTGATGTTTTTATCGAGATCATCTCCCTGGCCGAACTCAAAGTCAGTTAGTTCATCAGTGGTTTTTAGATAGTCAATGAAAGCCGGTTTTTCATAAAGATAGGCTCGAAGCTTGTTACCATATGTGTAAGCCTTGCCTTCCGGCAGCTCGGGTGACAGAATTTCCTTTTGATAAGCTTCGATCTTTTCCGCACTAAGAGGGACTAAGAAAGGATTAAAAGACAAATCAAGGTTCTGGGGGTCATGTATGACCGCCACGAAGTTGTTGATTTCTTTCACCCACCGGTCGGTACCTGCATCCATCAGGTTTTCTGTGCCGTAGCGGTAAATTGTGTGCATTATTTCCAGCCAGGTCTGCGGAATGGTGTTTCCCCTAACCAGCATAGGACCACCAGGGTAAGGAAAAGATTTAGCCTGCTTTTCGTACGGATACGTACGCGGTTCCGGCGACAACGGTTTTTTGCGCGGCAGTTCCTGGAGCAACCGGTTAACTTCTTTGATTTTTTCATCCAGGCCGGCTTTGGGCATTTTGGAATTGATGTCTATCAGCTCGACATTTTTGGCCACATCATTGATCGCCGCGGCCGGTATATTTTCATCGAAATGGATTGATTCCTCAAAGCCTTCAAGTTCCCGGTCTTTATTCACTCCCTGTTTGAAAAAGGCCCGCAGAGCATTGGCACTGGTGCGATCAGATATCTGATCATCTTTGGCCTTGGAAGAATACTCCTCGCCAATCAAGACAATATAGCGAATGTAAGGATTCGCCAAAATATTTCTGACCATGCCCGCCAGACCGGCCGGGGTATAGAAATTAGTCGCAATTGCCAGATTTTCCTTTCCCAACTTGGGCAAAATCGCGTCCCGCATTGTCCACAAAAAAGTCACAGCGACATTTGCCTCTCTGACTTTCTGATTGCGCGGGTAGGCTACCCTATCCGCCACTGCCACCGGCCAACCCGGTTTTTTATTGGAACCGATGAGGGTGTTGATTTTTTTGAGAAGGTTTGAAGCGGTAGCCATGTATGTTGATTTTTTTATTTTTTGGGGTTTTTGAGATTGAAACATTCTTGTTTGGACTCTTTTGCCGTCGGCTCAGTAAAAATCTTACTCTCACCGGGCGATTTCTGGTGAGCATACTTAGACGTTTTACGCTCGGTATAACCCACTTGTGCAGGCGAACTCAGTTGCTGGAAAACTAACTGGCATATATTCATACCCGGATAGAGTGCTACCGGCATCATCCCGATGTTGGAGATTTCCAAAGTCAGAGCTCCCTCGTGCCCGGGATTGACATGACCGGCCGTTGAATGAACCACGATGCCAATTCTTCCCAAGCTACTTTTGCCGTCAATCCTGACCGATAGATTTTTCGGAAGCTTAATTGATTCCCGCATGATACCCAAGACAAACTCATTGGGGTGTAGCACAAACGGACAACCGTCTTCAACTACAACTTTTTTGGTTAGCCCCTTGAATGTTTTGGGACGGGAAACATCAATATAAGGAATAGAGGTGTGTTGAAAAACCCGAAATTCGTTTGACAGCGTCATATCAAGCGAAGCCCCAGACAATTGAGTCTCCAGATCAGGCATCGGGTCAAAACTAAGTTTGCCCTCTTTGATATATTTCTTGATATCGCGGTCGGAAAGAATCATGACAGTTTATTTAATTCTACAGCTTAAGTCTAACCGCCGGGCCCATCGCTGACGTCAGCACGATTTTCTTGATCAGCTCACCCTTGAGCTTTTCCGGCTTGGCTTTTTTCACAGCTTCAGTGAAAGCCTCTATATTGGCAACGATGTCCTTTTCCGGGAATGACAGTTTCCCCAGAACCTGATGAATATTGGCGCCGTTGTCCATTCTGAAATCGATTTTACCGCCTTTCAGCTCCTTGACGGCTTTGCCAATATTGGGAGTTACCGTTTCTGTTTTCGGGTTTGGCATCAGTCCTTTAGGACCGAGGATCGGGGCAATTTGACTGATAACTTTCATCATAGCCGGTTCCGCCACCGCTACATCAAATTCGATCTTTTTCTTTTGCTTAATTTCCTTCACCAGCTCTTCACCGCCGATAATATCAGCTCCGGCTTCCTTAGCCTCGGCTTCCTTGGCTGGGGTACAAAAAACCGCCACTCGTTTTTCCTTGCCGGTTCCGGCCGGAAGCACAACTGTGCCCCGGACCATTTGTGAACCCTGACCTGGATCAACGTTGAGGCGAATATGAAGCTCAACTGAGGGATCAAACTTGACCTTGGAAATCTTTTTGAGAAGCGTCACCGCTTCTGCCGGCGAAAAATTCTTGCCGGCTACCTGTTTCTTTTCCTCCTGATAACGCTTGCCTCTAGGCATAATTTTTACCTCGTGGTACTAACCCTCTGGTGACAACCGGAGGTCCCACTTTTATCGAATTTCTAATTACTTAAAAAATTTAAGCTGCTGCTGCCCAACCCCTAACCCTTGACCTGGATTCCCATACTACGGGCGGTACCGGCAACAACCTTAGCTGCCTGATCAATGTCATGTGCGTTCAAGTCTACCATCTTCTTCTCCGCAATCTCCTTGACCTGTGCCATAGTCACTGTGGCGACCTTGTTCTTGTGCGGCTCCCCTGAACCCTTCTTGATTCCGGCCGCCTTTTTTAACAGCTCAGCCGCCGGCGGAGTTTTTATAATGAAATCAAACGAGCGATCTTCATAGATAGAAATTTCAACCGGAAGGATGTCACCACCTTGATCTTTTGTCTTCTCGTTGAATTGATCGACAAATTCCTTGATGTTCAGCCCGTGCTGACCCAAAGCCGGCCCCACCGGCGGTGCCGGTGTCGCTTTGCCTGCAGGTATCTGTAGCTTCACAACTGTTTTAACTTGCTTCGCCATGGTTTTATTGATTACGCAGCTTTCTTACCCCACTCCGCTTGATACTCTTTTTCCTGCCGCGTTAGTTCTTTCTTTATTAAAGGTTTAGATTTCGTCCAAATTGTTTTTACCAGCCCGGCCTTATCCTGAGCATTTTCTCCGGCGCTGTCGCGGTAACGGCCGATGGCTGAAACAATCTTGCCGGACTCCATCCGGAAACGTCCTCTGACATCCGGGCCACGCAAACTTATTTCGACTGATTTCGCTGCCTGCTCGACTCTCTCTCCACCTTCACGGTGAAAATTGAGCTCGAAGGATTCACCTGATTCAGACTGCAAACTGGCTGCCTGAATATCCTGAACCTCAGTAATGTCTTGCGGACCGCCTATTTCTTCCAGCATCTGATCCAGCCCGCGGTCAATCTCAAATGACAACGCGGATTCCGCCGCCTCCTGCGATCCTTCAGGAGATCTTTCTCCTAACATGATAGTATTGCCTAAAGTTTCTTAATCTGCAAGAAATCGAGCTCGACCGGGGTTTCCCGGCCAAACATATTGACTAAGACTTTGACCTTGCCCTTTTCTTCATCCAGAGCATTGATCTTGCCCTCGAAATCCTTGAACGGGCCGTCAACAATTTTGACACTATCACCGACTTCAACGTCAATCTTGTACTTAGGCTCTTTGACACCCATTCTTTTTTGCAGAGTCTGAATTTCATCGATAGAAATAGGTGTCGGAGTTGTTCCCGAACCGACAAATCCCGTTACCTGTGGGGTGTTTCTGACCACGTACCAGGAATCGTCAGTCACGATCATTTCCACTAGGACATACCCCGGAAATATCTTCTCTTCAACAACTCGACGTTTACCGTTCTTGATCTTAATTTTCTTCTCCTTTGGTACCAATACCTGAAAAATCTTATCCTCCATATCCAAAGATTCAATACGTTGCCGGAGATTACGGGCAACGTTCTCCTCGTAGCCAGAATAGGTATGGAGAACGTACCAGAGCTTTTCTTTTTTACCTAATTGTTTTGGCATAATCTAAGAGATAAGTTCTTTGATACCAAATGAGAAGAGTAAATCGAGCACGCCGAAAATACCAGCGAGAGCCAAGCTGACGGCAATCACAATAATAGTGTGCTTGATAATGTCACGCCGCGAGGGCCAGACAACTTTCTTCAGCTCTTTTCTGGCATCTTTGAAAAAATCGATTATTTTACCTGTTTCCCAGGCCATATGTTTACAATTCTTTAACCCCGCAATTGCGAGTTTTTAAAAAGCGCCCGGGGGGCAGCTCTATTCCTATTATACATACTCCTGGAAATTTGGCAATACCGTCCCCAATTGCTTTAAAATAAGCACTTTTATCTAAATATCAAGGTTTTGCACAGATTTGGCGTGCGTCGAGATAAAACGCTTGCGCGGCAGCACTTCTTTACCCATCAACATATCAAATGTCTCTTCTGCTTTTTCGGCATCGGCAATGGTAACCTGTGACATCTGGCGGAAATCCGGATCCATCGTTGTTTCCCAAAGCTGGTCAGGATTCATTTCACCCAGACCTTTGTAGCGCTGAACATTTACTCCCTTGCCGGTAACCTCAGCCTTATCTATATCGATCTTTTTCTTCTTTCCATAGCTTTTCACAGTCAGCTTCCCCTTGCTTTTTTGAGTACCCAGTTTCTGAACATATTTATCCTTTTCTGCTTCGCTGTAGGCCCATAATTTTTCTTTACCTTTTTGAACTTTGTAAAGCGGCGGCTCGGCAATATAAAGATGTCCGCTGCGAATTATTTCCGGGAAGAATCGATAAAAAAGAGTTAGTAACAGAGTTCGGATATGGGCGCCGTCAACGTCGGCGTCAGTCATGATCACAATCTTATCATAACGCAGCTTGGACAGATCAAAGTCATCACCCAAGGCAGTACCCAGGGCAATTACCAGAGCCTTAATTTCTTCATTGGACAAAGCTTTGTCCATGCGGGCACGTTCCACGTTCAGGACTTTGCCGCGCAACGGTAGGATAGCCTGCGTGAACCGGTCCCGGCCTTGTTTGGCCGAACCGCCGGCGGAGTCACCCTCAACTATGAAAAGCTCGGATTTGCCTGGATCGCGCGACGTGCAGTCAGCCAGTTTGCCCGGCAGCGTGAAGCCATCAAGGGCTCCTTTACGAATAACTGTTTCCCGGGCGGCGCGGGCTGCCTTACGAGCTTTAGCAGCTACTACTACCTTGCCCAAAATTGACCGGGCATCGGAAGGATTTTCTTCCAGATACTCACGCAGCTTGGCCGCTGTTACTTTCTCAACGGCGGAGCGAACTTCGGGGTTGCCCAGCTTAGCCTTCGTCTGCCCTTCAAACTGCGGGTCCTTAACTTTGACACTGATAATAGCCGTCAGGCCTTCCTCGGCGTCCTCACCCACAACATTTTCGTCCTTGTCCCGAATAAGCTTGTTGTTGCGGCCATACTTATTCAGTTCCCGAGTAAGCGCCTTGCGAAAACCGACTACGTGCGTGCCGCCTTCGGGATTCTGGATTGTATTGGCAAAGGCCAGCATCAGTCCGCTGTACTCATCTGCATATTGCATCGCGATCTCAACGAAGACGTCATCGGTAGAAACTTTAGCGAAATGAAAGATTTTATTCTTAGTGTCCTTGTTTTCGTTCAGCTGGCGCACGTAGGCAACGATACCGCCTTCAAAATAGAAGGTGTAGCGTCGCGGTATCTTTTTGCCCTCAACGTAAGTTTTGCGCTCGTCTATGAGAGTTATGCGAGTGCCGCTGTTCAGATATGCATACTGGCGCAGGCGGTTCAGAACTGTATCGGTATCAAAATCAACTGTGTCAAAAACATTCTTATCCGGCTTGAATTTGATTATAGTGCCGGTCCCGCGCGCCGATTTAACAGCCGCAACCTTCTTCCGTGGTTTGCCGTAATCATATTCCTGAACCCACAGCTTCCCGTCCCGCTTGACCTCGGCAATAGTCCATTCGGAGAGTGCATTTACGACCGAGATACCAACCCCGTGCAGACCACCGGCAACTTTGTAGCCGCCTTCGCGGGTAAACTTGCCACCCGCGTGCAATTTGGTCATGATCGTCTCCAGCGCACTCTTCTTGGTCTGCTTGTGCTTATCAACCGGGATACCGCGGCCGTCATCAGATATTTCAACTGAGCCATCCTTCTTGAGAATGACTTCTATATTTTTGGCGTAGCCGGCCGAAGCTTCATCAACCGCGTTATCAACTATTTCCCAGATGAGATGATGCAACCCGCGCGGGCCGGTGGAGCCGATATACATCCCGGGACGCTTCCGGACCGGTTCCAGGCCTTCCAGAACCTGAATTTGCGCAGCCGAATAACCCGAAGTTTTCTTCCGGGAAGTACGTTTGCTAGCTGACTTCTTAGCCGCCTTTTTCGTAGTTTTTCGTTTCTTTTTACGAGGCATAGTAAAACAAAAAGAGACTTCTCTGGAAACCCTCTTTTGCGCTTATATAAAGCGTAAAGTTGGTTTTCTTACTACTATAAATCTAGCAAATACTACGGGAATTGTAAAGAGTTTTTTGGGGATATTTTTTGGCTTATTTAAAGGCAAAAAAGTGATAATAACTTGACATAATTGGCTTTTTATGTTAATCTTGGTTTATCAGATATGGAGGTATTTATCATGTTGTACTTATTGCTTTCCCTGGGAGCCTTGTTGCTCCTCGGTTCTGCCGGACTTTTCCTGATCTGCTGGTTCTGTGAGTTATTTGTCTCGCTGATCTTTGAAGCCGTCACGTTAGGCGGCCTTTCAGCCGACAATCTCATGGACATGACCACGAAGCGATACTGGCAGAGCCTCCTGAGCTGCCTCAGGAGCTCAGTCACGGACATTTGGCAAGACGATGAGGATCCTTTGTGGCTGCGCCTGTTCGATGCTGCTACAATGATCAATTACGCGCTGTGGCGGGCTGCTGGCCTGCTGATAGCAACTATTCTCATTGCCTTACCAGCCAGATACCTGTATCATTTGGCTGCTCTGCATCATGACGATGTCAAGATGTGGGCACCCAAGAACGGGTATTGATCCTAGAGCCGGCGACGACAACAATCGGCTCTCTTGGCACCCTCGACCGCGTTCGGGGGCTGCTTTTTTTAGCTACTTCAATGAATTGACATCCGCAGACAAAAATGGTAAATTTCTATGATTTTCATAGTGGATCAAACTTACTTGAAAGGAGGAAACAACAAATGGAGGTAAACTTCGATGCGGTCCTGCTTGCGGACCAAGGTAATCTCCTGATTCGCCTGGACATTGAACACCATGTACTCAGCGTTCGCGCTGTCGGGGAAAACGACGAGCCCGGCGTTGGCGCAGCCCTGCAGAAAGTCCAGGAGCTCGAACAGCGATGCATCGCCGCTGGCATCCAGCATGAAGCTCTGCAGCGCCGCGGCAAGGACGGTGGAAAATGCACCGATGCCATCGTGATCACGGTTCTGACGAAGTAAACCAAAGCATAAGGCCGTTCCCATCAGGGAACGGCCTCTTAATATTATGACTAGACTATTATTCTCGGACCTCGGCTTGATATCTTTCTTTAACTGCGTCAATAACCTTTTTATGCTGCTCATCCACTTCTTTGTCCGTCAGCGTCCGATCTGGTAATTGATATAGAACGTGGAAAGCCAAACTCTTTTTACCCTGAGGGATCTGGTCGCCTTCGTAAGTGTCAAAAAGATCGACTTGCTCAATCAGAACTCCGCCGGCGTAACCCATGACGGCTTTCAGCTCCCCGACCAGAACATTCCGATCAACGATAAAAGAAACATCTCGGATCACACCAGGAAATCTACCGACTGAAGTTATCTGTTTCTTGTCGGTCGCCAGATCAAACAACTTATCAAAATCAATATCAAACAACATAACAACCGCCCCGATATCATAGGCCTCGAGCATCGCCGGATGCACCTCTCCCAGCATACCGATCTCCTCATTATACTCCCCTTCCAGCTCAGCCTGGCCCTTGACCTTGACACGAATTACCGCCGTCCGGCCAGGATGGAAAGTGCTGCTAGGGATGCCTATCTGCTCATACGACACCCGAGCGTCCTCAATACCAAGTTTCTTCAGCAATTCTTCAATCACACCTTTCGCTTCCAGGAAAGACCGGGAGCTGACCTTGCCTTTAGATTTACGCGGGCGGGAGTTCACCATTGCACCGGTCAGCTTTGGTTCTTCATGCACGCCCTCTTCGTATTTAAGTTCGCGGGTGGCATCATGACCGTAGAAAACATTCCCCAGTTCAAAAATGCTGAACTCCGGGAAATTTTTTAAATTCTCTTTGGTATTCTTCAGTAATCCCGGTACCAGACTGGCCCGCATAAAAGCATGTTCTGGAGAAATCGGATTGGCCACCGGGAGATGCCCTTTGAGATCTTGGACACCCATTTGTTCCAAAGCTTCTTTGCTTGTGAAGGCATAATTGACGACTTCGTTGAAACCCGCGGCCACCAAGACTTCTTTGGCCCGCCGCTCCCAATACAACAACTCGTTGGAATCAGGCGGCTGCAGTTTACCTACTGGCAGCTCTGACGGGACGGCGTCATATCCGATAATCCGGACAATTTCTTCAACCAAATC
This sequence comes from uncultured Candidatus Saccharibacteria bacterium, assembly GCA_964559275.1. Taxonomy (GTDB): domain Bacteria; phylum Patescibacteriota; class CALEFQ01; order CALEFQ01; family CALEFQ01; genus CAZLGC01. The sequence goes on along the minus strand of CAZLGC010000003.1, from coordinate 21,175 downwards.
ATGGGCACCGGTGATATCGGAGCGCCAACTCGGCGTTTCAACGACCATGGTTTTGTCCTGGCTGGTTCTCATACCCAAGCGAGCAAAAATCTCCGCGGCTTGTTCTGGACTGACTTCCATGCCGATCAGTTTCTTGACCTGAGCGGGATCAAACTCAATCGTAGTAGGTTGAAAATCACTTTGTTTAATATCAATAAATTGCTTAGCTTGCACGCCCGGAATCATTTCGCTAAGCAGCGCCCAGGCTTTGGCCAGGGTGGGAATAGGCAGCTCCGAATCAACCCCCTTTTCGTAGACACTAACGGCGTCGGTGCGCTGCCCCAGCTGACGAGAAGCCTTGCGCACAGTGATGGCATCAAAAGTCGCCGCTTGCAAAACGATTGTCTGGGTAGCTTCGCTTACTTCACTGTTTTTCCCGCCCATTATGCCGGCCAGGTCGATCAGCTTCTTTGAGTCGGCAATCACGGGCATGCCGGCTTTGAGCTCCCAGGTCTGGTCATCCAGTGTTTCCACACTCTCGCCGTCCTGAGCGGCTCGGACTGACATAGCAGCCCCTTCAATTTTGTCAAAATCAAACGCATGCATCGGCTGGCCCATGTCCAGCATCAGATAATTAGTCAGATCAACAATATTATTAATCGGCCTGAGCCCTACCGCCTGCAAACGAGCCTGCATCCAGTCTGGTGACGGCCCGATTTTGATGCCGGAAATAACCAAAGCCGTATAACGCGGGCAGATTTTGCTATCAACTTCTACTTTTAAAGCTTCCTGGGATTCAAACTGGGGTAATTCAAACGGCTGGTAGCCGAAATCCAATTTTTCGACCGCGGCTATCTCGCGACCGATGCCCAAGTGCGACATCAAATCAGCTCGGTTGGCCGGCACCGACACGTCCAAAATAGTATCACCCCCCTTGGGAGCAAACGGTTCACCGATTTCATAAGACCCCGGGTCTAAAACTATGACACCTTCGTGTTTGTCACCCAGCCCTAGTTCATCTTCGGCGCAAATCATGCCTTCCGACATCTCGCCCCGGACTTCGCGCCGCTCAATCTTAAAGTCACCCGGCAGTACCGCTCCGCAAAGCGCCACCGGCACCAGCTGGCCGACTTCCAGGTTGGGAGCGCCGCAGACTATGTTGAGAGGCTTCTCTTTGCCGACAGCCACTTTGGCCAATCTAAGTTTGTCAGCGTTGGGATGATCTGAAACTTCCAGAACTTTGCCGACCACCACATCGGCGATCTGCCCTGCTTTATCTAAATTTTCAACTTCGGCAGTATGGAACGTTAAAATCTCCTGAAGTTCTTTCGGAGTTTTATTCGTTTTGACGTAATCCTGGAGCCAGGAGTAAGCTATCTTCATTAGAATTGGCGCAAAAACCTTAGATCGTTTTGGTAATACAAACGGGCGTCATTGATATTGCGTTTCATCGACATAATCCGGTCCGGTCCGAACCCAAAAGCGAAACCCTGGATTTTACTAGTATCATAGCCGACGTTTTCGAAAACCTGCGGGTGGACCATACCCGCACCACCGAGCTCTACCCAACCGTCACCGCCACAGACATTGCAACCCTTGCCTCCGCATTTCATGCAGGTCATGTCAATTTCCGCCGAAGGTTCGGTGTAAGGGAAAAAACTGGGACGGAAACGAACTTCTTTGTCCTTACCGGCTACTTTTTGGACGGCCGCCACCAACGTAGCCTTGAGATTGGCAAAGTTTGCTTTCTCGTCAACCAACAAACCTTCCAGCTGGGTGAAAATCGCGGTGTGTGTGGCGTCCTCTTTCTCATTCCGATAAACCCGACCAGGCACAATTATTCGCACCGGCGGTTTGTGTTTTTCCATATAGCGAATCTGCATTGACGAGGTATGTGTGCGCGGCACCAGCCCGTTTTTCAGATAAAATGTGTCCTGCATGTCGCGAGCCGGGTGATCGGGCGGCATGTTCAGAGCTTCAAAACAGTAGTAGTCAGTTTCAATTTCCGGACCACTGACAATTTCGTAGCCCATTGATGTAAACAAATCCGCCAAGCTGTATATGACTTGTGATATCGGGTGAAGGGTTCCGATATTCGGAGCAATTCCAGGTGCGGACACGTCTATCCATTCCTCAGTAGCCAAGTTTTCATATCTATTGTCGGAAATCCCCTGTAGTTTTTTGTTGAGCGCTTCTTCTATATCTCGACGGATTTCATTGCCCAGTTTCCCGACAGCCTTTTTTTGTTCTGCATTCAAATCCTTAATCTGGCGCAACGCCAAACTTACCTTGCCCTTGCGGCCAAGATAAGCCACCCGGAGTTTTTCCAGGGCTTCGTTGGAGTCAGCCGCGGCAATTGCTTCCAAGGCTTCATCTCGGAACTTTTTTAGTTCATCTTCCATGTAATTTTGCGTTTTGTATTCCCGTTATTTCCGGGAGAGGAAAAAGAATTCCAATAGAATCAAGAAACCGACTAATAGTCCCCCATCCCACCAATTTAGCATTCTAAGCGACTGCAGAAACAGGACTCCTACCAGGGCAATCGCAAGCAGGATCCCCTGACGCAGCGACACCCCTAGATTAGCGTACAGCTCTTCCCCGTGGCTGACTGCTACCCGAATCTTGTATCCAATCAGTGTTATTGTTCCCATTAGGGCCAGGCCCAACGTAAGATAAAAAGCCAGTACCGCCAGCCAGCCCCGATCCGGATCAACAAAAAGCACTACGAAGCCAAACGCTCCCCAGCACACAATCGTTGCAAACAACATTCCGATAACATAGGCTTTGAGGGACATATCTATCCTATTATAACCCAAAAACTAAAAAGCTCAAAATCTAAAGCTCAAAAGAAATTTAGATTAAAAGTTTGCATTTCTAATTTTTGATTTTTTATTTCCGGTTCGGACAAATCATCTTGAAATCACAGTGTTTGCAGACATGACTCGAGGGTGTTGCCAAAAAATCGCTGGCACAAAGATCATCCAGTATTTTTATCGTTTCCTCTTTGGTTTTTGCCAGCAGCGGTTCAAATTTCTCCCGCTCAATTGAATACGGTTTATTGTCATCGGTGTAATACAGGGTCAGTTTCTCCGGTGTCAGGCCTAGAACCTGTTCCGCCGCCAAGGCGTAGAGCAAAAGCTGAGTCGGTTTTTTTATTTCCTTTTCCCCTTTCTTGCTGTCCCCCGTTTTGTAGTCAACAATCTCAACCTTCTTTCCGTCCAGTTTATCCACCCGATCAATTGCGCCTTTGAGAACATATTTACCTATTTTTAGGTTGAAGCCTTTTTCGATTGCAGTAGTTTTTGGCCACTTGTCCTTATGTTTTTTGTAAAAATCTTTGAGCGCAGCCTGGGCGGTTTTGTATCTTTTCTGCTCGTGGGCTTTGCTGTCGTAAAACTCATCGATCCAATTATTCTCCAGCATCGCCAGCAGATCTTTCTGGGTTGGCTCTTTCCCCTTCGCTCGTTCGGCGAAAAAGTCGCTCAATGTTTCGTGGACGCTGCGACCATAGCTGAAAGAGTGTGAGCCGGCGGTGGGAACGCGCAGAATGTGAGCAAACTTGTATTGCAGCGGACAGCTCTTAAAAGCTTCCATCTGCGTGTAGCTGAACTTAGCCGGCAGTTTATCCTTTATCTCTGCTTGGGCTGCCTCACCGACAAATAGCTGCTGCTGAGCAATCTCAGTGCCGGACTTCGGTCTGCTTACCTTCACCTTATCTTCAATTTCTTTGACAAAGCGGGATAGTTTGCGCTGACGCTTGCCACCGTAATCGGCCGCACCAGCCAGATACAGCTGGTCCATCGCCCGGGTGGCAGCCACATAAAAGAGTCGGCGCTCTTCTTGGACGTGTGATTCCTCCGGCAGCGTTTCCTCCAGCATTTCGTCCGGCAAAGTCAGAGGATCGCGACGGTTTCTGACCGGAAAGTGTCCTTCAATCAGACTGACCAGGAAAACCACTGGAAATTCCAACCCCTTGGCCTTATGAATCGTCATCACCTTAATAGTATCCGGCCCTTCTTCGATCTCGGCCGGAGCCGGATCCTCGCCGCCCTCGGTGGCCACTGCCAGTTCGGCAATGAAATCGCTGACGCTCTGAGTCTCCCCCGTTTGTTCAAACTGCTGGATCCGTTTGAAAAGCTCAACAATATTCTGGAACCGCTGCTCCGTTTCCAGAGTATCTCTTTTTTCCAAAATCTTCATATATCCGGAATCGCGCAAAAATTCTACCAGCACTTCACTTACTTTTTTGTCACGAGCCAGGGCAGCGTGTTTCTTCAAAAGATCAAACAGCTTAACGATAGATTTCTTGGTTGCCGCCTTAATGCCGGCGACGCTCTCAACCTCATCCATCGCCTCGTATAACGAAAGATTTTTGCGCCGGGCGTACGCCATCAGGCGAATTACGTCCTGCGGGTCAAACTGAAAAACCGGGATCCGTGTCACCCGATACAGACTGGTGCTGTCCAGAAAACTATCAAGCACCGTTAGGTAAGACAGCAGATCCATCACCTCCGGCTGGGTGTAAAGACCTTTGGAAGCTACAAACTGGTACGGAATGTTGTTGCGATCAAGTATCTTTATAAAGGGATCGGCCTGCGAATTTGCCCGCACCAAAATGGCAAAATCACGCCATTCCCGCTTCTCGGCCGTCTTGATATCAACTATCTTTTTGATGACACCATTGGCTTGGCGCTCCACCGTATCAAACCAAATAAGTTCCGGTTGAGTCTGCACAGTTTTCTTGCCCGGCAGCTTGAGATCCCGCCCGATCTCCAGATCTTTTTTGATTCCCAACTTGCGCTCCAGTCGGTCCGGATTATTCCCCTGAATTGATTCGTATGCCATTCCCAAAACCCCCGGCCCGGAGCGATAGTTTGTTTTTAGCACCACCTCTTTGGCTTTGGGATAATGTTTTTTAAAATTTAGAATGTTATTAAGAGCCGCTCCCCGGAAGCGATAGATTGACTGGTCATCATCACCGACAACAGTCAAATTATTATCAGGGTCTGCCAGGAGTTTAAGGATTTGATACTGGGCAAAATTTGTATCCTGAAATTCATCAACCAGAATATATTTGAACTGGCGCCGATATTTTTCCAGCACACTTTTCCGCTTCCGAAAAAGTTTCAGGGTGTACATAATCAGATCCCCGAAATCCATATACCCCTCCGCCCGCATCATCTCTTGGTATTTCTGATACGCCTTCGCCAGCTCCATCAACTTTTCCGCTTCCTCAACGTCAGCCCCTTCTTGGAGTTTGGTTTTGGATTGGAGTTGCTTTGGTTTTGGATTTTGAGCTTTGATTTTGAGTTTTTTAGCGTAAGCCAAAAACTCCACCTCATCTATCTCCTCATCTTTGGCTCTCGAAAATAATTTAAGTAAGGCCTGAATAAACTTAGCCGGGTTCCCCAGCGGCCGATAATAATTCAGGTCAAACTCAAACAACCGCTGCCGGATGAACATATACTGGTCAGCTTCGGTAAGCACTTTGAAATCGGGATCCAGGCCGATCTCCAGAGCGTTATCCTGCAGCACCTTTTTACCAAACTCATGGAAAGTATTGATCCAAAGATCTTCATAGCCAAGCGGTAGCAGTTGATCCACACGTGTTTCCATTTCCTCAGCCGCTTTTTCCGTAAAAGTCATCGCCAAAATTTGGTCTGCTTGAAGTTCTTTTTCAAGCAAAAGCCAGGCAATCCGCCGAGTGATAACGGTTGTTTTTCCCGTACCTGCCCCGGCCACTATCAAAAGCGGGCCGGCACCGTGGATAACGGCTTTTTTTTGGTTAGGATTTAAGGATTCCAGGATTTCCATTAAACCTATTTTAACAAAAAAACCGCCTCAGATAAAGCAATTTTGGTTGAGTTTGCAACAAAAAAATGCTATAATGAAAACAAGCAAGTAAGAATCTTAAAACAAAACTTATGGCAGAAGGTGAAGTTCTTTTGGAACAGGATATCGTCACTATGGCTGACGGCGTCCCCAAAAAGATAACAGTCAAAAAAGAAATGGGCTCAGACGACATGAGCCGCCAGATGGGCCTTGAAGGGGTACCGCTGCTCAAAGTCTATGCTGACTTTGCCAGCACCCAGAATATTGAAGATATCTGGCCCAAAGATTTCGACGCCGCTATCAAGTCCGGCGAGGAAAAAACGATGGTCCGCAATCTCTGCGGCGCCTACAAGCCGGGAGACAAAGATCACTGGGCCGCTGTCTACATTGTCAAAGGCGAACCGTGGAAGCTGGTGATCGAAGTTCAGGCCCCGGGCGAAGAGCTAGTGACAATGGAAACAGAAGTTCCTCCTGAAATTAGCGATATCAAGAAAGCTTACACTAAATAGAAAGCAGATTATACAAAGAGAGCAACACTAGTCGTTGCTCTCTTTTTTTGCTTGCCAATAAATGCAATTTGTCGCATAGCAATGGCCGCAAATATTTGACAAAAACATATTCTTCTGCTATTAAGAATAGCTGTGTTTCAATTTTGCCACGACGATTTAACTTGACAAGGAGGTAAAATTCTGTCGTAGCGAAAAACACTTTGTACATTCAAAGTTTGTGCCAAACCTAAGGAAGGCGGGAGCCTTCTTTGTTTTTGTAAACTGAAACTGGCCGCGAGGCCCATCTTCATATAAAGGAGGAACCAATGATGAAGATGCGAAGTTACACTCTGTTCCTGGCGATCCTGGTGATCGCCACCCTGACCGTGCCGGCGAATGCCGGTAAGCTCGTCTCGAGCTTCAGCCAGGATCTCGGCCGGGTCACAATCGGAACCGTCCGTGAGGCCCAGACCTACGACATGCCCGCGATTCTGTGGGGTGGTGAATACATGTGGTTCTCCGGCAACGGGAACAACGTCATCACTCAGCGGGGATCGACGCTCAACAAGTTCGGAGTCAGCATCAAGCTGATTCCCGGCGATGACTTCTACGGGCAGGTCCGCAACTACATGTCCGGCAAGACTCCGTTCTTGCGCGGCACCTACCGCATGATTGCCATGGCGAGCGAAGCCGTCGGCAACGATTCGCGCACCAAGCCGATCATTCTGTTCCAGATGACCTGGTCGCGCGGTGACCACTGTATCGCCCGCAAGCACATCAAGCAGCTCTCCCAGTTGAAGGGAGCAACAGTATGTCTGCAGAAGGGCGGACCACACGTGGGCATGCTCGATGACATGCTGAAAACGGCCGGCCTGACCTGGTCAGACATCAAGGTCGTCTGGGTGGATGACATCAGCGGTCCCAAGGGGCCGGCGGTGAAATTCGCCAAGGATCGATCCATCGATGCCTGCTTCGTCGTCACACCCGATATGTTCGGTTTGCTTGGCGACCCGGAGAATCCGGGAGCCGAGGGTACGGTCGCCGATGCACACCGTCTGATTTCGACTTCGGAGCTGGGACGTTCCATCGCGGACGTCGTCGCTGTGCGCAGCGATTTCTACCAGAGCCACTCCGCCTGGTGCGAAAAGCTGACAGTTGCGTATCTCCAGGAAGCCGAGAAGATGGTGCAGCTGCGCAAGAACCCGCGCGATCGCAACTACCGCGCCACGCTGCAGACCGCCATCAACTTCTTCGGCAAAGACGTGGTCCCGAACATGGATGAAGCCCACGGCCTTTTCCTGGACTGTCAGCCGGTTGGTCACCCTGGCAATGTCGTTTTCTTCACTGAGGAGAACAACGTCACCGGCTTTGACGCCTTCAACGCCAAGTCGCTAGACATGGCCACGACGCTGGGCTACGCCACTCGCCGCATCGATCTGCTCCCGTCCGCCCTCGATTGGAACTCCCCCACCTTCAAGAACAACCTCCGAAACACCTCCGTGGTCCAGACCGCCCGTTTCAAGCCGGAAGCCGTAGCCGACGAGATCGAAGCCCTGGCCGCCGGCGGACAGCTGGATGAGAAGACCAAGTACAGCTTCTGCACCTACTTCGAACCCAATCAGCGCACCTTCGACCGGTCCAAGTACGGCCGTGATTTCGACGAGGTCATCAAGCTGGCCAGCCAGTACTCCGGTGCTACCGTCGCTGTTCGGGGACACACCGATCCAACCAAGACGCTATTACACCTGATCAACGCCGGCATGGCCAAGGAGATGATCAAACGAAGCGGATCCCGAGGTAACTGGAGCTATTCTCTCAACGGCAGACCCCTGAATCTGACTGCAACCAAGGAGATGGTCCGCCTGGTGGAAAGTGGCCAGTTCGACGGTCACGCCCAGTGGGACCCACGGGAAGTGATGACGGTGGCACTAAGACTCTCTGCCGACCGGGCTGAGGCTTTCCGGGATGAACTCCTGGCTTATGCCAAGTCCAAGGGAATCCGGCTGGATGCCAGCCAGATCACCGTCCAGGGAGTCGGTATCCGGGAACCGTTCAACGCCAAGCCGCGGAACAAGCAGGAAGCGGCTGCCAACATGCGTGTCGAGTGCGCGCTGGTGTCGGTGTCAGCGGAGGCAATGCAGCCGGCTGACTTCGACTTTTAGGGGGTGAGTAGCATGAAGAAGATTCACGCTCTCCCCTGGATCAGCCTCGCCTTGGTAGCCGTCTGGCTACTGTCGGCGAGTCTGGCCAGCGCCGCCGAGTTCACGGACAACCTGGTCATCCTCCTCGATTCTTCGGGATCGATGAAGGGCAAGAAGATCAGGGATGCCCGCGAGGCGGTCAAGACGGCCATCGATTCCATTCCGGATGCAACCAATGTCGGCCTCCTGGTTTTTCCCGAGGACAAGACACGTTGGACGTATCCGCTGGGACCCCTGCGCAAGCCCGCATTCAAGAATGCGGTGAGCCGGGTCAAAGCCGGTGGGGGCACCCCTTTGGGGGCCTACATGAAGGTCGCCGCCGACGCCCTGCTTGCCTCACGACAGAAGCAGCATGGGTACGGGACCTACCGCCTGCTGGTAATCACGGACGGCCAGGCCCAGGACACCAACCTGGTCAATCGCTATACCCCGGACATCCTGTCCCGAGGTATCCGTGTTGACTGCATCGGTGTTGAGATGGACAGTGACCACATCTTGGCCACCAAAGTCCACAGCTACAGCAACGTCAAAGACTCGGCCGTACTGAAGGGAGCCATCTCCGATGTACTGGCTGAAGTCGGCGACGGCGGCAGCGATGACTACGGCGGCGAGGATCCCTACGACCTCCTGGCTTCCGTTCCGTTGGAACTTGCCAGCGCTGCCATCAACGCGCTCGCCAGTTCCGGCAACCACCCGATCGGCGAATCGCCTCAATCACAGGCAGCCCACGCTGCCAACCAGACCAACAGCAGCTCACAGACAAGCGCCAATACCAGCCAGCAGCCCGGCACCACCGTTCCGCCTGGGACCGGTGACGGATCCGGCTTTCTGATGATCCTCCTGATCATCATAGCGGTGGTGATCGTCATTTGCCTGCTGGCAGCCATGTTCGGCAGTCTGTAGCAACGGCACAAACACACACAGCTGGTAGGGAGGGGTTGTCACGCAAGTGGCAGCCCCTCCCACCTCTCCTTTCCATGAATAACCAAACACTTGGTTTTTTGGGAAAGAAGAGGCCTGTGCCTCTTCGGAACATTTACAACTTGTCAACGAAACAACAACCTCAGGTTTTCAGATGAAAACAGAAGGAAGGAGGAGCCGTCATGGCCGAACGTTCACGTAAGGGCATCCTTATCATGGTGGTTGCCTGGATTGTCCTCATCGCCGCACTGGCGCTGGGATATCGTTTCATCGTCAAGCCGATGATGAAAGGGCGGCTGGTCAAGTCGACCAGTTCGCAGTCCCAGTATCACACCGAGCTGGAATGGCTGGGCGACGGGTTCAGCGGTTATGCCATCTTGCGCTCCCAGAGCTTCGAAAACGCTCTGGCCAAGCAAGGCATTCGCTGGGCTTACAAACCGGTTCTGGACTACCAGAAGCGAGTCGAGATGCTCGCGGCTGGCAAAGTCCCGTTCGCAGTCTTCCCGATCGGAAGCTACATCAAGGCGGGCGTGAAAGCCGGCAACTTGTACCCGGCCTCGCAGATCGTGGGAATTGATGAGACGGTCGGCGCGGATGCTATCGTGGCATTCAAGAGCGCCGTTCCCAACATCGACGCCCTCAACTGCGCCGAAGGCCGGATCGTTTTGCCGCCTAGCTCGCCGTCTGAAACCATTGCGCAAGTAATGGTTGCTCAGTGGGCTCTGGATATGATGCCGACCGACTGGGCTATCCACCGAGATGACGCCGAAGCCGTCTATCGGGAGATGATGAGCGCCAACCGTGCACTTCCCCGGGCTTATGTCCTGTGGGAGCCGTACGTGTCGCTGGCGCGCAAAGATCCCGATGTGATCGTGCTCCTGGATTCGTCCCAGTGTAAGGGCTGTATCTTGGATGGTCTCTACGCAGAAAGGTCTTTTCTGGGCGAAAACCCGGACTTGGTCAAAACCATCGTCGAGGCTTATCTCAAAGCCCTTTACTACTACTCTCAGCAAGACCGCATGGTTGAGTTGATTGTAGCCGACGCCAAGGCTCAGGGCGAAAGTGTCAGCCGCCAGCAAGCCGAACAGATCGCCGCTGGCATCAGGTGGACAAACTGCAAGGAGAACTACGCTTATTTCAACATCGAGCAGAACCCCGGAATCCGTCCTCTCGAGGACGTGATTTCGTTCCTGATCGAGAAAGTTCTCCTGCCAACCAACGCTCTGGCTCACCATCCCCTGCCGGGAAAGGAGCATACGCTCTACTACGACGGGATTCTGCGCGCGCTGCACGGCGAGGGTTTCCACCCCGCCAAGCGAGTCAATCTCATCGATGGTGCCGGCCCCTCGGCGAATGATCTCGCCGGAGTGAGGGGCACTACGGTGCTTCCCGCACTTACTGAAGCGCAGTGGCAAGCACTGGTGCCGTCCGGCAGCAAGCGCATTGCACCGATCGAATTCAGGCGCGGCAGTGCCGATATCAGTGCCTTTTCGGAAACTGACATCGAAACCGCTGCCGAGGAGCTCAAGGTGTTGTCCGACTTTTACATCAAGGTCAAGGGACACACCCTGGGCGACGGTGACAGCGATGCCAACAAGCTCTTGGCCAAGCGCCGAGCTGACGCTGTCGTTACCTATCTCAAGAACTACGGAATCCCGGCGAACCGCCTGCGAGCGGAAACCGCCAAGAAATCGAAAACGGATCAGGCGTGTGTCGTGCTGGAACTGGCACAGGCACCCTACTGATCCCCTTGCCTCAGAAAGGAGGCCGCTATGGACAGAAAGGCATTCCGTAAGGAATACCTCTTGAATCTCATTACCAGTCCGGTTACCATCGGCCCCTTTCTGGCCGGAGTAACAGCCCTGGGTGCCGGTGTCGCTCTGAGTATGCCGCTGGCTGCTCTGGGTGGCCTGGTCGGCATTGTTCTGGGACCTGGTATCGCCATCACTCGCTTCACACTGGAGTCTGACAAGCTGGCGGAAGAAACGCGCATCCGTGTTCAGAGCAAAGAGCAGGAAAAGCGAACCGCCAGATTGGACAAGCTCTACACAGACTTGCACTACGATGACGATCCCCGTACCGAACAGCTACTACAAGAACTCCGTGAGATCACAAAAGTGCTCAGAGCTGGGTTTGAGCAAAACGAACCCTGGGCCAGGGCCCTTAGTGGTCGCCTTACCCACGACGTCATGTCGTTGGTGAATAAACTCTTCTACTCCTGCGTTGACCAGTTGGAACAATCGCTGGCTCTTTATCGCAAGGTGGATGATCTAAACCACGGACCGGCCCGTGAGGCCCTAGAGGCTAGACGGCGAGATCTCATTACCGAGGTCGAAGCCAGTGTCCAGTCTCTTACCGGAATTGTGAGTGGTATCCAGGATCTGGAGCCGGTAGCGGCACCAGCCACTGACACCACTCTATCTTCCATCAGGCACGAACTGGAAGAACGCTTGCGGATTGACAAGAAAGTCCGCCAGCAGCAACGTGACATGCTAAACCCTGAGGTTTGCGAGGAACTTCTTGAAGAAGAATAACTTGCAACAACAGAAAGGAGCACAGAATGTTCAGAGCACTGGGAAGGGTCTTGCGCTCGTTCATCGCGATCTTCACGGGTCGCGCCGATCGGGCTGCGGACCGAATCGCCAAGGATCCCGACGCCATGAGGGCTGAGTACGACGCCGTCATCCGAGAGCTGAAGACGAACATCCGCGAGTACATGGATGTCGATGCCAGCATCCGGGCCGAGCGCGAGCGACGTCTCGCACAGCTCGAAGCCCTGACCGGCGACATCACCAAGTTCGAGCGCGCCGTGATCGCCGCCAAGCAGAAGCTGGCGCAGATCAAGGCCAGGCTCGAAGGTGAAGGCCTGGATCGCGCCGCCATCGAGAAGGATCCGGATTTCATCAAATTCCGCGATGCCTTCAAGGACTACTCGACCACTCTGGCCGAGAAGAAGCAGCGCGAGGAAGAGCTGCAGACCAACATCAAGCAGTATACCGAGCGGATCGACCGCAACGTCCGTCGCCTCCGAGAACAGCAGCGCCGCATGGAGAAGGTCGCTCAGGACAAGCACGAGGCCATCGCCGACGTTCTGTCCGCCCAGGAACGACAGCGACTCGCCGACATGGAAGCTGGGATCTCCGAAGACCGCACCGGCGAGCGTCTCTCGACACTCGAGCGACAGCGACGCGAGGCTGTGGCCCGGGCCGATTCGGCCGAAGCTATGGCCGGAACTGCCGGCGACCGCCAGCTCGACGAACTGCTGGAGGCTGTCGAAGGCTCCGAGCACCTGGATGATCTCGACGCCGAGCTCTGGGGCGAGGATGAGGAGAAGAAGCCAAGCGAGGCCGAGCAGCAGCTCGCCGCCGAGGTGGACATCTCCGTTCCCGAGGACTAGCGCCTCAGCACCGTAAATTCGCCCGTGGTCCGGTGACACTACCTGACCACGGGCTACCTTTTTCGTTCATCAATCGTGAAGGAGGAAAGAAAAATGAAGTACCGTTTGACCATTCTGATCGTGGCGCTGGGCCTGCTCATCGTTCCGGTCACCACCATGGCCGGCAAGCTGCCGGTCTACCGCATCTCCGTTTCCGAGTATCCCAGCTGGTCCGCCTTCTTCGTCGCCCACGCCGCCCGCCTCATCCACCAGGATGCCGGCAAGGTCGGCCCACTCGAAGAGAAGTGGGGCGTCGATATGCAGATCATGTGGGACAGCTACGATGGTACCATCGGCAAGTACGGGGCCCGGGAATGTGAGGCTGCCTGCCTTACCAACCTGGATATCCTGATCTTGTCGCCGCAGCGAGCCGCCGTCGCGATTCTACCAACTTCGACCAGCTACGGTGCGGACGCCATCTGTGTTCCCAAGAGCATCAAGGCTCTCACCGACCTGAAGGGGAAACCCGTCAACGGCCTGGATGTCAGCGTGGCCGAGTACAACTACGTTCGGAATCTGGAAGAGGCCGGGCTCGATCTGAAGGAATACCCGTTCGCCTCCATGGATCCGGACGCGGTCGCTGCCGCCATCCAACAGGGCAAGAATCTGTACGGAGCCCTGTGGGAACCGATGCGCTCCGAAACCTTGGCCAAGCGTCCCGACTATCACGTCGTGGCCGATTCCAAGGCCATCGAGGGCGAAATCGTCGACATGGTCGTGATGGGCCAGGACGTCTTCCAGAAACCGGAAGGCGCCAGGTTCGCCGGCCTGATCGTGGAGGTCTACTACGAGCTGAACAAGTTGCTGGATTCTCCCGATGCCTCGACGAGCGACCGAGCGCACCGAGCCGTCGGAGCCAAGTTCGGCTCCTTCACTGCCGAGCAGATCAAGGACATCCGGACCCGCTGCAAGTTCTACGGAACTCGGGCCGATGGCCTGAAGATCCTCAGTGAGCAGCACATGGCTCCGGTCATGATCCATCAGCAGGGATTCATCAAGGTTCGAGGCGCCACCGACCGAACGCCGACGGTAGCCTATGGCACCGCCGATGAAGTCGGCCGTTGCGACCTCCGCTTCGACCCCACCTGGGTCAAGGGCTACGACAAGTAGCCTTTCGTTGACAACTTAGGGATTGGCGCAAGCTTCCAGCTTCGCGCCAATCCCTCTTTTCTTCAAACTGGGAATTATCACAGTCTGAAGAAAGGAGGAAAAACGCATTGTTCTTTGACAATGCTAGAAATCAAAACTGGAAATGTCTTAGAGAAAGATACAGAAAGGAAGGTGAAGGATGATTCGTCAGCCAATTACCAGCCGACAGCGCACCGCTATCGGTTTGCTGGCAATTGTGCTGGTGGTAGCCGTCTATACGGGACTGATGCTCAGACAAAAGCATCGTTTCCCGAACGACACCACCATGCCCAATGCCACGCAGTTTGCCGAGGGCTTCAAGAAAGCCTTTCAGGAAGATGAGTTCGAGGGCGAACGCTGGATCATCATGGATTCAGTCGCCACCGGACGCCGGGTCCTACTCGGCATGCTGATCGGCTGCGTGATCGCAGTGGTGCTGGGAGTACTAATGGGGAGTTATCCCCGAGTATCAGCCTTTTGCGAAACCTTGTTGGTGCCGATCAGTTCACTACCGGTAACGGCGTTGATTGCGCCGTTCTTCGTTGTTTTCAGCCCAGGTGAAACAATGTTCGTGGCCATGATTGCCTTCGTGGTGATTCCCATGCTGGCTCTTTCAATCAGCTTGGCCGTCAAGGACATCCCGGATGAATACATTGACCGCACGTACACCTACGGTGCTACCAGTGCAGAAAACATCATGGACACAATCGTGCCCACGGTGTTGCCCAAGATCATCGACGGCGTGAGGATCCAAATGGCCTTGGCGTTTATCGCCATCATCGCAGCTGAGTGGATCATCGCTGACGTCGGCATCGGGTTCCGGCTCCGCATCATGATGAGGCAGATGCACATGAATGTCATCTTCATCTACCTGGCGGAACTGGGGCTTGTAACCTATCTCTTGAACCGCGGACTGCTGTGGCTGCGCCGCAAGCTGTGCCCGTGGTACCTACCACAAGGAGGAGAATAATGTCGGCAGACACCATGCAGCAAAACATTGCTCTGGAATGCCAGCACGTCTCCCAGTGGTTCGGGGACCCGGCAAATCCGCACAACGTTTTGCACGAGATCAACTGCCAGCTGGTGCGCGGCCAGGCAGTAGCCTGTGTCGGCCCCAGCGGTTGTGGCAAAACCACGCTACTGAAGGCCATTCTGGGAACCCAGCTGGCCAAAAACGGGAAGGTGATCATTCACCCCCCGCCGGACAGCCCCCATAATGGGGACCCGGCAGAAGTGACCCGACCCGGACTAGATCGCGGCATCGTCTTTCAGGAAAACTCGCTTTTCCCGTATATGACGACGGTCAAGAACGTCGCCTACGGACTGATGCTGCGTGACCTAAGCCTGCCGGATCAATTCTTCCGCTGGCAGAAATGGTTTCGGGTCAGACGCCAGCAGCTCGAGCAGGCTCGTGATCTTCTGGCCGACTTCGGCCTGGAGAAAGCAGCCAGCAAGTACCCCTATCAGCTTTCCGGCGGTATGAAAAGACGGGTCGCCATTGCGCAAGCAATGATCATGCGCCCGGACATTCTGCTGCTGGACGAGCCTTTTACCGGGCTCGATGAACGCTCGATCGAGGTGTTGATCCAGCTGCTCCTCAAGATCAATGTCACCGTCAAGGAAGCAGGCGGGCCTTTCTCCGGTACCAGCATCGTGCTGGTCACCCACGAGCTCAACTCCGGCATTGCGGTTGCCGACCGCGTAGTCGGCATCTCGCAGTACTGGGACTGGGAACAGGTTTTCGAGACCTTTCCTGGCGCCACCATCGTTTACGATCGCTCAGCTCCCGTCTACGCCCCAGACATGAAGATCGACTACCACGATTTCGCCCAGCAACGAGAAGAGATCTTTCGGGCCGTGTATGATCCCGACATCCTGCAGACAGCCGATTACTTTCGGACTTTCTGGCAAGAGGTCAGGGACAAGCACGGAACCAAAAAGGCTCTACGATGAAACGCTCCTATACCTATCCATTCATGGCCAGGTTGGGACAGATCATCAACTCCCACCAAGCCAACGCCGTGTTGCTCACCGGCAACATCGATGACCTCTTCTTCGTGCCTGACGAAGGCGATTCCATCGGGGAATACGTCCCTTTGGACAAGTACCTGGTGGAGCGCTGGGATCGGGCCGAAGGCAGGATTATCATCACCTACAAGCCGTACCAACCGATTCGATTCGTCTCCAAGGAAGACCGTACACTTTTCGAAAAAGCGTGGCTACAATGGGCCGGCGGACGGGCCAAAGGCTCACAGGAGTTCTCCGTCAGACTGGCCAAAGCCGCGAAAAATCCCGAAGATGCTTTGGAGCTCCTGCGGGCAATGTGCACCTGCTCCCGCGGGTGCAACGAGCAAGGCCAGCTGGTGCTGCCGAAAGCCCTGCTCATTCTCATCGAAGACGCGCACTTCCTGTTGCCTGCCACCGAGATGTCCCGACTGTTCGAGCCGGACCGGCGACGGGTTATCACCTGTCGCGATTGGTTCGCAGATCCCGCCTTCACGAACGGTGGCGACACGGTTGTCATGATTTCGGAGCTCAGAAGCAAGATCAATGCCGATGTGCTCCGGATCCCGACGATTATGAACGTCGCCATTCCCACCCCTGACATCTCCAGTCACCGCCATGTCATTTCCTGGTTCAACCGCGGACTACCTGACGCTATGGAGCTGCGCCTCTGGAGCTCACAGACCAAGCTGGCCGAGCACTGCGCCGGTCTTTCGACCGCTGCCACTCTGCAGCTACTACGCGAATCCGTTCACAGCGGACAAAAGCTTCGAGCCAAGGATGTTTCCGATAAGGTTGAGGAGTTCATTCAGGCCTCACTGGGCGCCGAAGACGTCGTTGGGTTTCTCCGTCCGGAGCATACCCTCAAAGACGTCATCGGAACCAGCCAGCTGAAGAAGTACGTTTCGAAAGAGTTCATCCCTCGTATCCAGCGAACTGGCACGGGAGCTCTAACCGGAGCTGTGCTTTGCGGCCCGATCGGTAGCGGCAAGTCGTTTCTGGCCCAGGCCATCGCGGCCGAATGCCACCTGCCGGTACTGATCCTGAAGAACTTCCGTTCCAGCAAATTCGGGGGTACCGACATCCTGATCGAGCGTCTGCGCCGAGTACTGGATGCCTTGCATGCAGCGGTCGTCTACATCGAGGAAGCGGATCTACAGTTCGGTGGCGTCGGCAAGGATGTTCATCCTACCGAGCGCCGGGCAACAGCCGCTTTCCAGAAAATGATGTCCGATCCCAAGTGGCGAGGACGCATCTTCTGGATGCTGGACACTGCCCGGATTCATCAGCTCTCTCCGGACCTCAGACGCGTTGGCCGGGCCGGCAGCCTGATTCTGCCCATTCTGGATCCGAGTGAAGCTGACCGTAAGGACTTCCTGAACTGGATGCTGAAGCCGGTGCTGCCTTCCGGAGAGAAATTCTCGCCGGAGGAAATGGACCGAATCGAAGCTGCTACCACCGGTTACTACGCCGCTGCCTACGCCGGACTCCGGGACGAACTGGTTGCCAAGGCCGGACGTGACGGCACACTGACTGTCGACGAGATCCTGGCTGCCATTGAGGATCAGATCCTGCCAAACGTCGGTTTGACCAGAGAATACCAGAGTCTGCAGGCCATGCTAGCTTGCACCCGCCAGAGCCTGCTGCCGGAGCCGAGTACTCCGGAGAAAAGACTGGCCTGGGAGGCGCGAATTCAGGAACTGGAGATCCTGGGTATCCGCTAGTGAATCTACGGGCGACGAAAGCAACACGCTTTCGCCGCCCGTTTTCTTTTGTTCCAACCCTGGTGCTTAAACCCCAAGATAAAAATTCAACAAAAAAACTCCCAGCCTCGGCGGAGTTCAAAATTTTAATTTATTTTAGATTTTTGGGTTCCTATTTCTTAATAACCCGCGGCAAGCCTTCTCTAAATCTCGTCGTCACCTCATAATTTATCGTGCCAATCCACTCACCCAGTTGTTCCGCTGTAATGCTTTCACTCTTCTGTTTACCCATTATCACCACCGGGTCTTCCAGCCGCACGTTGGAAATATCGGAAATATCAACCATTATCATATTCATGCACACCCGCCCCCGCACCGGCGCCCGTTTCCCATGAATGAGAACATAGCCAGTATTAGAAAGCTTGCGGTCATAACCATCGAAGTATCCAATCGGGACAATGGCAATCTTTGATTTTTTAGTCGTCTTGTAAGTACAACCGTAGCCAACATAACTACCGGCCGGGACATCTTTTATCTGGGCAATCATCGATTTCACCGTCATCGCCGGCTGCAAGCCGAGTTGATTGCGGTGCATTCTCATCGCCGTCAGCTTAGTTTCCTGGGAGGGCCACATCCCGTAAGCGCCGATTCCGACCCGAACCATGTTGAAATGAGTTTTCGGGAAAAGAATAGCCGCCCCGGAATTAGCACAATGCACATATTTGAGCGGCAGCTTATGAGCTTTCAAGAGTTCAACTGTCGATTTAAAAATATCCAGCTGCTTATCCGCAAAATCATGCTCCAGGACATCTTCAATATTGGCAAAATGAGTCAGCGCCCCTTCGATATCGATATAATCGGACTTTATTGTCTTGATAAACGGAATTATTTCTTTGGGGGTGACTCCCTGACGGGTGGTGCCGGTTTCGATTTTGACATGGACTCCGATTTTTTTTCTGCGTGAGTTGGCTAAAGTCGACAGTTTCTTTGCCGTCTGCTTGTTATAGACTACCGCCCGGAAATCGTAGTCAAAAAGCTTCCCTAATTGTTTGAGGGGCACGTAGCCCACAATCAGAATCGGGACATCAATACCGGCTTCCCGTAACTCAATCCCCTCCTCCACCGAATCAACAATCAGCCAGTCCGCCCCGGCTTTGACGAAAATTCCTGAAGCCTCCACTAAACCGTGACCGTAGGAATTGGCCTTTACAGCGACGCTTAAAACTCGCTTTTTACCAACGAGTTTCCGAAAAACCTTGATATTGTTTGTCAGCGCTGAACGGTTGATTTCAATTGAGGTACGCATGGATAATATTATAGACAATTTCCTCAAAGAGGACAATAAAACCCAAACTCAAAGTTCAAAGTTCAAAAGCAAAGCAACTCCAAGCTCAAATTAAAACTCTAATCATTTGGAGTTGTCTTTAAACTTGGAGTTGCTTTGGGTTTGCTTTTTGGATTTTGGGTTTGATTTATTCCAAGAGCTTCACCTGATCAATTTTACCAGACAGCTTCCCGTATTCCCCCGACACATTATCCATCGAATTCTTCGCATTAGTGACATGGCGATTGAGCACTCCCAGCTGCTCGCCAAATTTCTGCGACTCCTGCTGGATAGTGCCGAGCATTTCCATGATGTGCTTGGCCTTCTCGCCGATTTTCTTGCCTTTGAGCCCCAGCATGACAGTCTGTAGAAAATAGTAAAAGCTATTGGGCGCCACCATGAAGACCTTTTTCTCCTGCCCAAAATCAATCAGCTCGGGAATGTTGGCCACCGCTTCATAGTAGACGGCCTCGGAAGGTATATACATAATCGCGAAATCAACCGTGCCTTCGCTGGGCAAAATATACTTTTTGGAAATATCATTCACGTGCTTACGGACATCCTTGGCAAATTCACGCCGAATGGCAGTTTTCTCTTCTTCAGTTTCAACCTGAAAAAGCTTTTTGGCATTTTCCATCGGGAATTTGGAGTCAATCGGAATCAGTCCGTTGTCTGTCTTGATAATTGCATCTACCACCTGGCCTTCCTTGAACTTGTACTGGGTGGTAAAATTTGCCGCCGGCAGAACCTGATCGAGCAAATCCCTGAGAATTTGCTCACCAACATTGCCACGCAGCTTGGGCGACTGCAAGAAGTCCTGCAGATCTTTCATGCTTTTACCCAGTTCCCGCATTTGCCCAACTTCGTCGCCAATCGTTTTCATAAAAGCGGCCGCTTTGTCCAGGCGCTCGTTAATGGCCTTGTTAGTCGCTCCCAGCTGTGATTGCAAAACCTCCGAATTCTTGTCTAATCCACCCCGAACTTCCCGTTTCATCTCTTCCATATCCTGCTTAGTCGATTCTATCCAGCCTTTCAGATTTTCGTCAACATCTCCCCCTTTTTGCAGCTTGCGAAAAGACCGCTGCTGCCATATCAAAATGACGGCAAAAGCGGCCATTACGACAACCAAAATTATGATTAGATCTGTAGACATAATTTCTGTTTAGCTTCTTTTTATGGTAACCTAGATTAGAGAACAAGTAAACCCAAAAACATGGAAGATACCAAGCTAGCGGATATCCCGATCGAATACCAATCACTCGTTGCCGATGCCAAGAAAGCGATGGCGCACTCCTACAGCCCCTATTCCAAATTCCCGGTGGGAGCGGCGGTGCTGACCAGTACCGGCAAGATCATAACTGGTGCAAATTTTGAGAGCGTTGCCCACGACTCCATCTGCGCTGAACAGGCCGCACTGGCTGCCGCCAATGCCGCCGACGAGACCGACCTCAAGGCAATTGCCGTCGCCTCTGCCGATTCAATCACCCCCTGTGGCCAATGCCGGCAATTTCTGCTGGAAGCTGTGAAGCGGCAAGGTCATGATATAGAAGTTATCGATTATAACACCACTGACGATTCGGTTGTTACTGCAAATGCGCAAGAACTACTCCCCAAGGCATTCGATAAGTAAAACTACAAAACAAAACGGCCCTTTTTCGGGTCGTTTTGTTTTATCTACTAGCGCGCCTGTGTTATTTCAGAAAGCACCCAGTCGTAATCACCACTGGTCACAATCGTATTACAGTACTCACACTGCCCGGTGGCATTCAGCTGCAGTGGCGCCCCGCAGTTAGGACAAGTATTGGCCTGAGCGCCTTTTTTGGGATCGGACTTGACATCACCCTTGCGCATGAAAGTCCAGTACTCGGTAAACGGCTTAATTTTCTGGTCCCCGCGGATAATCTTGTTGTTCTTATCAACTGTATAATCGGTGGCACTGGCATCGATCCGGACGGTGATGTAATCGTATTTTTCGTCACTCTTGACCTGGGTGATGGTTTGGTGGCCGATCACCATATTTTCAATCACATTACGCTCCCCTCGCGATTGAATATCACTGATTTGGTTAGCATATCGCTGCATGATTTGATCAGACATGTACGGCCGGCCAATGTTCAGGTTCTGCGACTCCCAGGCTTCCTGGATTTTGTAGAAAGCAT
>CAZLGC010000002.1:41549-44762 GCA_964559275.1 uncultured Candidatus Saccharibacteria bacterium | reverse complement strand
TGGGGAATAGCCCTGCCAGTAGTGGTAATGAGGTTGTTTCTTCTCAGGAAAAAGTTGATCCTAATCCTGGTAATCACATGCCCCTGGAATTTATTCCGGATGGTACATTTGTTTTCAATATTGAACTGGAACCGGGTCGTGGCGGCAGCATTGTCCGGTCAGCCGGCACGATGGCGCAGATAATGAGCAAAGAAGAAAAATATGTTCAGATAAAACTGCCTTCTGGTGAAATTCGCAATATTCTAAAGAAATCCCTGGCGACAGTCGGTCAGGCCAGTAATGTTGACCACGGCAATATTGTCATCGGCAAGGCCGGGCGCAAGCGTTGGCTGGGAGTTCGTCCGACAGTTCTTGGTAAAAGTATGAATCCGACTGACCACCCGCATGGTGGCGGTGAAGGGCACGCTCCGGTTGGTAAGAAAAAAGGCCCCCGCACCAAATGGGGCAAACCGGCCCTGGGAGTCAGTACTCGTAAGCGTAAAAAGTCTTCCGATAAATTGATAATCAAGGATAGAAAAGGCAATGTCAAGAAGTCTTAAAAAAGGTCCTTTTGTCGACCCCAAGCTACTTAAGAAAATCAAGAATCTTAAGGCGGGCGACAAAACGGTAATCAAAACCTGGTCCAGGCAATCTACTATTTTCCCGGAAATGGTTGGTTTCACTTTTGGTGTGCATAACGGCAAGGATCATATCGAGGTTTTTGTGACTGAAAATATGGTTGGTCATAAGTTAGGCGAATTTGCTCCCACCCGCAAGTTTCAAGCTCACGGTGGTCGCAAAGCCGCCGAGGAAGAAGCTGCAGCTAAGGAGTTGGAAGCTTCGCGCAGTGAAGCAGCCAAGGAAGCTGTCGGCAGCGAATCTACTGAAGAACCTAAGCAGGAATAAAAACGATGCCGGTCAAAGCTACTGCCAAACTTATTCGGATGTCGCCGCAAAAGGTACGCCTGGTTACCCGGATTTTGCCTGGCAAGGATGTCGGCTTGGCTGAGCAGGAGCTGAAGTTCCTACACAAAGGGGCAGCTGATCCGGTACTAGCCTTACTTCGTTCCGCTACGGCTAACG
This sequence comes from uncultured Candidatus Saccharibacteria bacterium, assembly GCA_964559275.1. Classification (GTDB taxonomy): domain Bacteria; phylum Patescibacteriota; class CALEFQ01; order CALEFQ01; family CALEFQ01; genus CAZLGC01. The sequence continues at coordinate 43,700 of CAZLGC010000002.1, read as the reverse complement.
CCGAAAATAATTTTGACATGGAAAAGGGTAACCTCTTCGTCAAAGAGGTGATGGTGAATGAAGGCCCGACTTACAAGCGCTGGCGAGCTCGCTCCCGTGGCATGGCGGCTCAAATTGCCAAACGTACTAGCCATATTTCCATAGTTTTGGACGAAAAAGAGCCGGGCAAGAAAACCTCGGATAAGAAAAAGGCGACAGCCAAAAAGGCTGACCAGCCGAAGGTTGTTAAGCTTAAATCCCGGGATGAGATAAAGAAGCTGGGCAAAGAAGCCGCTGCCGACGACAAAGATAAGAAGGCCTCTGATCAGAAGCTTGATGAAAAGACCGGTTATTTCCAGAAGCGGCGAGAAGACCGGGAAAAGAAAGGTCAGCAGAAAAAGGGTATGCGCGGATTTGTAGATAAAATGTTCCGCCGTAAATCAGAAGGATAAATTAGGGCAATTAGTAATTAGTCATATATATGGGTCAGAAAGTTCATCCAAAAAGTTTCCGGCTAGGTGTCATCGGTTCATGGCGCTCTCGTTGGTTTGGTAAGAATAATTTCCACCAGATGCTCGAGGAAGATACCAAGATTCGAGATTTTTTGAAGCGCAAACTGAAAGATGCCGGGGTGGCGGATATTGTTATTCAGCGTTCACCGCGGCTGATTACGGTTGTTGTTCATACCTCTAGACCTGGTTTGATCATTGGGCGGGGAGGCTCCGGAGTCGAAGAACTGCGAGCTCAGATCAAGGAAATGGTACAAGCTCCAGGGAAGAAGATTGATGTCAAAGTTAATATTGAGGAAATCCGAAATCCCCACGCCAGTGCCGAGTTGGTTGCTCAAATCGTGGCGGAACAGCTCGAGAAACGGATTGCTTTTCGGCGCGTACTGAAGCAGACACTGGATAAGGTTATGGAAGCGCGTGGAGTCCAGGGCGCCAAGATTATGGTCGCCGGCCGCTTGAATGGAGCCGACATGGGGCGCCGCGAATGGCTGTCCCAAGGAAATATTCCTTTGCACACACTGCGAGCCGATGTTGATTTTGCCAGAGGTTCGGCCCACACCACTTATGGAATAGTCGGGATAAAAGTTTGGATATACAAGGGCGAGGTGTTTAGAGATAAATCTGAGAACAGCCAGTCTGCCAAAAAAAGTAAACGGTAATTTTGAGGACAAGAGATTATGTTAATGCCTAAGAAAGTTAAGCATCGCAAGCACAGCCGCGGACGTAACCGGGGTGTAGCTGGCCGTGGCAATCGGCTCAGTTTTGGTAGTCACGGTCTCAAGGCATTATCCGCGGCACCGGTCACATCACGACAGATAGAAGCCGCTCGCCGAGCAATGACACGTTTTATCCAGAGGGGCGGCAAAATTTGGATCAGAATATTTCCTGATAAGCCGGTAACTACCCACGGCTCCGAGAACCGCATGGGCGGGGGCAAGGGAGCAGTTGACCATTTTGTAGCTGTAGTTAAACCAGGACGGATTATGTTTGAGATCGACGGTGTCACTGACGAGATGGCCAACGAGGCTCTGCGTCTGGCTGCCCAAAAATTACCTGTCAAATCTAAGATCGTAACCGAATAGTATGGATAGCAAGGAACTAAAAGAGAAATCAACTGCTGAGTTGCAAAAGCAACTGGCTCAGCTTCGCGAGAAAGTCCGCGACTTGAATTTTCGGATTGCTAATAAGGAAGTGAAAAATCATCAAGAGTATAAGCAGATTCGTCGTGATATTGCTCGTGTAAAAACTTTGCTGCGGCAACGTGATATAGCTGCCGCCGAGAGTAAATAATAATCTTGTATGGCTGAATCCAAGCCCAAAATCAAGCGTACCCTGACCGGGGAAGTCGTCAGTGACAAAATGGCGAAGACTTTAGTTGTCGAGGTTCACCGCATGAAACAGCATCCGGTTTATAAGAAACGATATCGGGTGACCAAGCGTTACCATGTTCATGATGCCAAGGAAGAGTATAAAGTCGGTGACCGGGTTCGCTTCCGGGCCTGCCGGCCGCTATCGCGTACCAAGCGCTGGCATACTGTTCCTAAATCCGATAAGAAGAAGTAATTTAATATGGTTCAAGCCGAAAGCCAATTGAATGTTGCCGATAATACCGGGGCCAAAAAGCTCGAGGTTATTAAGATTTTGGGCGGCACCCGCAGTCGGT
>CAZLGC010000002.1:0-41449 GCA_964559275.1 uncultured Candidatus Saccharibacteria bacterium | reverse complement strand
ACCGGGGCCAAAAAGCTCGAGGTTATTAAGATTTTGGGCGGCACCCGCAGTCGGTATGCCCGGCTCGGGGAGATTTTTGTCGGCTCTGTCAAAGAAGCGATTCCGCGCGGCACGGTGAAATCAGGCGAAGTGGTCCGAGCGGTGCTGGTACGGGCGAAAAAAGAACATCGTCGCCCGGACGGAAGTTATATTAGGTTTGACGAGAATGCTGCCGTTATTCTGGGTGAGGGCGGTGAGCCTAAAGGCACCAGGATTTTCGGTCCGGTGGCCCGTGAAGTACGCCAAGCCGGTTTCCAAAAAATTATTTCCTTAGCTCCAGAGGTTTTATAAAGTCATGAATATTAGATCAGGCGATAACGTCAAAGTTTTGAGCGGCAAAGACCGGGGTAAGACCGGCAAGGTTTTGCAAGTCATGAATAAGGAAAACCGGCTGGTAGTTGAGGGCATAAATATGATGAAAAAGAATGTCCGCCCGCGCAAGGAAGGCGAGAAAGGGCAGGTCGTGGAATATAATGCTCCTATCCAGGCTTCCAATGTGCAATTGCTTTGTCCCAAGTGCAACAAGCCGGTGCGCCTGAAGATAACCCGTGATGAGAAGGGTGAGAAAAGCCGGATTTGTCGTAAATGTGAAGCAACTATTTAGATATGAAAAGACTAAGCGAACAATATAAGCAGGATATCGTGCCGGTATTGCAGAAGGAATTTGGCTATACCAATAGTTTGGCAGTGCCTCGTTTAGATAAGGTCAAGATTAATGTTGGCATTAGTAAGGCTCTCAAGGATGACAAATATCTGGAGGTTATGGTCAAGACGCTGGAGAGAATAACCGGTCAGAAGCCGGTCAAAACTATTTCCCGCAAGGCTATTTCCGGTTTTGGTATCAGGCAGGGTATGGTGGTTGGTCTGGCCGTTACTTTGCGGCGCCAGCGCATGTATGATTTCCTGGAAAAACTCATCCGAGTAGCTCTGCCGCGTGTACGTGACTTCCAGGGAGTTCCTGAATACTCAGTTGATGAAAAGGGCAACCTGACCATAGGATTTACCGAGCATCTGGTTTTCCCTGAAATTAATTCTGATGAAGTTGAAAAACTGCACGGACTTGAGGTTACGATTGTCACCACAGCTGATAACAAGACGGAAGGTAAAAAACTTTTTCAACTACTGGGAATTCCATTCCGCGAGGGTAAGCGAACGACTAAGAAGAAGAAACGTCAGGGGCCTCCGGTCAAATCCAAGGCGGCTGATAAATCAGACGAAACTAAGGAATAATTAAATGGCTACCAAAGCTCAAGAATACAAGAGTAAGAAATCATTGCGCAAACCCAAGTATGCCACCCGGGTAGTCCGGCGTTGCTGGCGTTGCGGGCGGCAGAAAAGCTACATGCGCAAGTTCGGTTTATGCCGGATATGTTTTCGGGAAATGGCTAACAAGGGCGAAATTCCCGGTATTCGTAAGGCTAGCTGGTAAATAATATTAGAAGTAACTTTGTATGAACGATCCCATTGCTGACATGTTAACAAGAATCAGAAACTCCCTGCTTATGGCTCAGGACGAGGTTTTTGTTCCTTTTTCAAAAATGAAACTGCAGATTGCCCAGATTCTGAAAAGTGAAGGTTATATAGTTGATGTCGAAAAGCAGGAAGGTCCCAGCGGTGAGAAACTCCGCTTGCAGCTTAAATATGACTCGGGAGCTCCGGTCATTTCCAATCTGGAGAGAATCAGTAAGCCGGGCCGTCGGGTATATGTGAAACGCAACGAGTTGCCGCAGGTTTTATCCGGCATGGGAATTGCTATTGTTTCAACATCGCAAGGTGTGATGACAGATAAAGAGGCTCGCCAGCAGAAACTTGGCGGCGAGGTAATCTGTAATATTTGGTAATATCCATATGTCCAAGATTGGCCGCAAACCAGTAATCGTTCCTGACGGCGTCGAAATCAAAATCGACGGCGATGTGGTTAAAGTTAAGGGTGAAAAGGGAGAGCTGGAAAGGAAGCTTCATCCCGGGGTTAAGGTTGAGCAAAAGGATAATATGCTGGTGATCAGTCTGGGTGAAAGCACCGACAAAAGACTTTGGGGACTGGAACGATCACTTTTAAACAATCTGGTTATTGGTGTCAGCAAGGGTTTTGAAAAAAAATTGGAAGTCAATGGTGTTGGATACCGAGCGGCGGTAGCTGGAAAAAAGGTCAATCTAGAGCTCGGTTATTCGCACTCAATTGAAATGGATATTCCGGAGGGAGTGGAGGTCGAGGTTAAGAAAAATTTGATTACTGTCAGAGGTATAAATAAACAGATAGTCGGTCAGTTTGCTGCTAACCTGCGTAGTCTGCGCCCGCCTGAACCTTACAAAGGCAAGGGTATCAAATATGTGGATGAGCAGATTATCCGTAAGGAAGGTAAGAAAGCTGCCGCTACTGAAGGCGCAGAATAATATTTGAGATATGAAAAGACTTAAGGAAAAATCCAGAAAGAGACGGCGCCGTGCTCACCGGGTGCGGGCCCAAATCAGGGGAACTGCCAAGCGGCCGCGCCTGAGTGTTTTTCGCAGTCTCAAACATATCCGGGTGCAACTGATTGATGATGATAAGGGCATTTCCCTGGTAAGCAGTTCTGATCAGGATATAAAGGAAAAGAAATCTGGTTCCGAAATGGCCGAGGCGGTCGGAAAGAAGCTGGCGGAAAAAGCGGCTAAGAAAAAAATAACTACAGTGATATTTGATCGCGGACCCTATGCCTATCATGGGCGGGTCAAAGCTCTGGCCGAAGGGGCCAGAGCTGGCGGTTTAAAATTTTAATTATTTTATGGATAAGCAGAATAGAAAAAACCGACCCCGAGGACGACGCCGGCGCAAGAAGGACCGGGAATTTGATCAGGTGCTGGTTGATGTTGCCCGGGTAGCACGGGTCATGAAAGGCGGACGTCGTTTTGGTTTCCGTGCTACAGTAGTAATCGGAGACCGCAAAGGCAAAGTTGCTATGGGAGTTGCCAAGGGGGCGGATGTCACCCTGGCAATCAATAAAGCAGTTGCCAAAGCTAAGAAGGTTATGAAACCGGTGCCGATCATCAGTGGCACGATTCCACATGAAATCACTGTCAAGTACGGCGGGGCCCAGGTTTTTCTAAAACCAGCTCCCCCCGGTACAGGAATAATTGCGGGTGGTGGGGTTCGGGCCGTGGCCGAACTGGCTGGTATCAAGGATCTTTTGAGCAAGATGCAGGGTTCAGCCAACAAGGTCAATAATGTCCGGGCAACCTTGCTGGCCCTGGAGCGGTTAAAAATGCCGGGGCAGATTGCCAAATCGCGTGGCAAGGATCTTAAGGAAATCATGCCGGCAAGGTTTCAGAAAGCGGAAACTGCAGCTCCCAAAGTTGTTACTAAGGGGAAGCCGGCAGAAAAGAAGGTTGATTCTAAAACCGAAAAATAGACATGCTTTTACATAAACTGAAAAGCAACAGAAAACGCAAGCGTCCCCGTCGGGGTCGTGGTATTGGTAGTCGCCGCGGGGCCAAGTCCGGGCGTGGCCAGAAGGGCCAGCGCTCCCGATCCGGAGGCAGACTCAGACGTGGCTTTGAAGGCGGCCGCACTCCTCTAATGAGGAAGGTTCCCAAAAAGCGGGGGACTGGCTACAAAAACCCGCGCACCCGCAGCAGTCGTTTTTATGCGGAAACTGTTTCGCTGGGCCAGATTAATGCTGTTTACAAAGCCGGGGAATTGGTAACGCCAAGAACCCTGGCTGATAAAGGTTTGATATCTACTTCTCGCGGCGGAGCTAAAGTCGTGGCCACGGGCGAGATTAAGAAGAAAATACGTTTTCGCAATATCAATGCGACTGTTAATGCCAAAAAGGAAATAGAGGCTGCCGGGGCAAAGATTGAAGCAACTCCCAAATCTCCTGACAAGAGGAAGGTCGCTACTAAAACGAAACCGAAGGCTAAAGCCAAAAAATAATGGCCTGGTATCATAAAGTTGTACAGATTTTCAAAATCCCGGAAATCCGGAACAAGATTTTGTTTACACTGGCAATGTTAATAGTTTTTCGAATCGCCGCTGCCATTCCGGTGCCGGGAGTTGATACCGAGGCCCTGCGTTCGTTTCTGCAAAATAACCAGCTATTCGGATTATTGAACATATTTTCCGGCGGTGGCCTGTCCAATCTTTCCATTGTCATGCTCGGTGTCGGTCCCTACATTACGTCATCCATTATCTTCCAGCTGCTGACGATGGTTATTCCCAAACTGGAGCGAATGCAAAAAGAGGAGGGAGAGGAAGGTCGGCGCAAGCTCAACCAAATTACTAGATATTGTACCGTGCCGTTGGCGGCTTTGCAGACTTACGCTTTGATCACTTTGCTAAACAGCGGTCCCACTCCGTTAATCACGGATCTTACTCCCTGGAATCTGCTCACGATTATTATCACAGTAACGGGTGGTACCATGTTCTTGATGTGGATCGGGGAAATGATTACCGAGAAGGGAGTAGGAAACGGGGTATCTTTGATTATCTTTGCCGGCATCATTGCCGGTATCCCGGCCTCGCTGCAGCAGACGGTCGCGATCTTTGATCCTACTAAGCTTCTGGGTATCGTTGGTTTTGCCATTATCGCAGTGGTGGTTATTGCCGGGGTGGTTCTTATTACGGAAGGTCAGCGTAATATCCCGGTGTCATACGCTAAACGGGTGCGCGGCCGGCGGATGTATGGTGGCACCACGGCTCACTTACCGCTGCGGGTCAATCAGGCCGGGGTGATGCCGATTATCTTTGCAATCTCGATCATGCTTTTCCCGGGAGTCATTGCCCAGTTTATTTCCTCGGTCAGTACTGGCTGGTTGGCGGAAAATGCCCAGAAATTTGCTGATCTTTTCCAGAACCAGTGGTTTTACGGTGCTTTGTATTTTATTTTGGTAGTTTTGTTTACGTACTTTTATACCTCTGTCACTTTCGATCCCAATTACATTGCGCAAAATATCCAAAAGAACGGCGGCTTTATCCCAGGGATTCGCCCGGGCAAAAGTACCGCCGAGTATTTGAAGCGAATCACCAATCGAATTACGCTGACAGGCGCGCTTTTCTTAGGTATCATTGCCATCCTACCTTTTATAGTCCAGGCGGCTACCGGTTTACAGACCCTGACTTTGGGTGGAACAGCGCTGCTAATTGCCGTCAGTGTCATCTTGGAAACCATGAAACAGCTGGATGCCCAGCTGGTGATGCGGGATTATGAGGGGATAGGGTAGGACCAAAACCCAAAATACAAATTTCAAAATCCAAACGCCGGTGGGCGTTTTTTGGTCCGACTTGACATTTGCTACCTGTCGTGATAATATAGACTGTTTTCACAAAACCAAGCCTTAAGGGCTTAACGAAGGAGGTTCGAAGTGAAACTCAGGCGAGAGAATATCCTCTATTGGTCCGTTGCCTCTCTGGGGATGCTGCTACTTGTTCTCTACGCTTTGTCGGTCAGTCATCGTGACCAGAAGATCGTCTCTTTGGGTGATCTGCCTGAGATGGTCCAGGAAACTGAGGGATATCTGATTTCCTCCACGCTGCCTGTAGATCTTGAGTCGGTCTATGCCTGGCAGGCCAAGATCGTCTATGCCAAGGAGCAGGTTAACAGGAGAGGCTACGATATCCTGCTGCTTGTTGTGCCGGTGGACTACGGATACTACAACGAGAGTTGGCCGAGTTTGGCGGAGAAGGAATCCTTCCCTGAGAAACAGGACCAATTGTACGATTGGCTCCAGAGTCTGTCTGGTGTGGATCAGTACGTGCTGGCTTGCCGCAGCGAATCACATGATCACTTGTCTCTCGGTACGGTGATTCATAGCTGGCAACGCTATCTCATCAACTACGTTGGTGATCATGAAAACAGCCAGTTCGATCGGGCCTGCGATTGGGCGCAGACGAATAATCTCAATCAACGAGATGCGATCTACAGATACATGACCCACAATGGCCCGGCCAAGGGTTTCGTCGGTGTCGGTAACTGCGGGGGACTGGATCGTATCTATCAGAGACTCATCGAGGGAAACCTACGGGCTGAACACCCTGTCTTGTGGGAGAACCTCGTTAGCTTTCTCTCCCGTGTACGGGTAGCCAAGCTCCTCACTCGTATATCTGATCTGGAAGCGAACCAGGGGCTACTGCCGATCTATTCCTGGGAAAAGGAGGAGGTGCAAGCAGCCCTCGACTTATTCGGGGTCGCGTACACCGTTCACGACGAAGCGTGAATCCAGGCCGCCAAGCATGCTTGGCGGCCTTTCAAATATGGTAAAGAAGTATATTTTCAATCTATTTATCCCCTTTTTAGAGTAGTTGAGCCTCATTTCACGAAATGCTATAATAATAAGTGAAATTAGAGGCTTTTTGATTAGTAAATTAGCCAAAAACAGCCAAGGGGATAGTCTCCTCCTTATTTGGCGTAATTTTGAGTAATGGTTTCTATTAAATCAGCAACGGAAATTGCCAAACTGCGGGAAGGGGGACAAATCCTGGCCGGGGCACTGGAGGCGGCCAAGGATGCAATTGAACCCGGAGTGACGACGAAAAGCCTGGAAGAAGTTGTAGTTAAATATCTAGCGGATCATCAGTCTGAGCCTTCATTTAAAAATTTTCGTGGCTATCCGGCCGGGGCTTGCGTTTGTCTGAATGAAGAAATAGTCCACGGTATTCCGGGTCCGCGCAAAATAAAAAAGGGCGATCTGGTTAGCGTTGATGTTGGTGTGCGCTACAAGGGTCTCTACACCGATGCTGCATTCACGGTGCCGGTTGGCAAGATTGATGCCAGGCGGCAAGAACTGGTTGCAGTTACCAAAGAAGCTCTGGCCAAAGCTATCGCGACGATTAAACCAGGCTCTCATCTGGGCGATATCGGCCACGCGGTCGAAAGCTTAGCAGGCGAGCACAATTTAGCAGTCATCCGAGATCTGGTCGGTCACGGTGTCGGCCACCGCGTTCACGAAGAACCGCAGATTCCCAATTTCGGCGAGGCCGGACAGGGTCTGGAGCTTAAGGCCGGCATGGTGCTGGCACTGGAGCCGATGTTGGCGCTAGGTGGTCATGAGGTTAGTTGTTTGGAGGATGGTTGGACCTTCGTTACTGCTGACGGAGAGTTGGCCGCGCATTTTGAGCATACATTGGTAGTTACTGAAAACGGGGTGGAGATTTTGACTGGGTAGTTATTTTTATGAGAATTTTAGGCATTGACTATGGTACCAAACGGATTGGCTTGGCTCTCAGTGATGAGAGTGAGACTATTGCTAATGCGATGAAACCGGTGGCGAATCAGGGTGACGAGGAATCAATTGAAGCCATTGCCAAAATTGTTCAGGATAAGGAAATTGCCAAGGTTGTTCTGGGTCTGCCTGTCAGCCTAGCCGGCGGTGAGGAATATCAGGCGCGGGCAGTCAAAGAATACGGGGCCAAGTTGAGCGCCAAGATAAATCAAAAAGTAGATTACGTTGACGAGCGGCTGACGACGTCACAGGCGCGAGCCATGCTGGGAAATCAGGCGCACAAAGCCTCCCTTGATTCCAGCTCAGCGCAGATAATTTTGCAAACATATTTAGATTCTAATAAACAAACAAAATGAGTGATTTGAATTTTTCTGACAAGCGCCACCCGGGCTACGAGGGCACGGATCCGACCAAAGTTAAATTATCCGTGGTAATCCCGGCTTACAATGAAGGCAAGCGTATTCAACCAACACTGGAAGATATCGACAAATATCTGGAAAAGCAGCCTTACATGTACGAAATCATCGTGGTTGATAACGGCTCCAGTGACGATACTGCCAAAGTTGTCGAAAGCTACCGTAATGAGGTGGAGCATTCAGCTGTTTTCGTTCTCAAAGAGCCTTGCCCGGGCAAAGGTTGCGCTGTCCAGCGCGGCATTGCCCAGACGAAGGGCGAGTATATCGTTTTCATGGATGCTGACAACGCCACCAAGATTACCGAAATGGAAAAAGTTTGGCCCAAATTTGAGGAAGGGTTTGATGTGGTCATTGGCTCCAGGCGAATGCCAGGATCAAAGCTTTCAAAAAAACAACCTTTCATTCGCGATTTCATGGGACGCGCGGCTAACTGGCTGATTCAGCTTTTTGCCGTTCCTGGTATCAAAGACACCCAGTGTGGATTCAAGGCTTTTACCAGGAAAGCGGCGCACGATATCTTTGCACTAGTCACAATTGAGCAGTGGGGGTTTGACATTGAGGTCCTGGCGCTTGCCCGCAAGCTCGGCTATAAGATTGCTGAAATCCCAGTAACCTGGCACCATGTCGAAACCGAGCTGATCAAAGGCAGCTCATATACCAATACTTTCATGGATTTACTTAAAGTTTGGTGGAACCGGGTCAGCGGAAAATATAACAAACTGATGGAGAGCAAAACGGAACGCTGGCGCTGTCTCCAGGAAGGCAAGGAACCAACTTGCAAAATAAAAGAGCGAAAAAACTAACTTGCCACTATGCCTGAATTTAGACGCGACCTAATCAGCGGTAAATGGGTTATCATTGCCACCGAGCGGGCCAAACGCCCGGAAGATTTTACCAAAGGTAAGAAAAAAGAGCCGGTCGATGAAGACACCAGTGGTTGTTTTTTCTGTGAAGGCCATGAAAATGAGACCCCGCCGGAACTTTTGTCATTCGGAAAAGATGGGCGTCATCCCAATACGCCTGGTTGGGAGGTTCGCGCTTTTGCCAACAAATTTCCGGCTCTAGAACCAGGCGAAAACTTTGAAATCAAAAAGCATGAAATATACGAGGTGGCAGAAGCGGTCGGCTTCCATGAAATTATTGTTACCGTTGATCACAACAAACCGCCGGCGCTATTTTCGGCCAAGGAAATGGAGGTCCTGCTTCGTGCTTACCAGGAAAGATTTCTGGCTCACTGTGCCAATCCAATGATCAAATATGTGCTTATCATATATAACCACGGGGAAGCAGCTGGAGCCTCGATAAAGCACCCGCATTCCCAGCTATTTGCTATTCCGCTAGTTTCTAATGATCTTTCGGTGGAACTAAAAAATACGCGCAATTTTTATAAACATCGGCAAAAGTGTCCCTTTTGTCATATCATCGAAAATGAAGTTGACCGGGCGAAAGGCCGCCGAGTTGTTTTCGAAAATCGCAGCTTCATCGCGTTGACTCCCTTCGCTTCTCGCAATCCGTTTGAAGTTTGGATCCTGCCGCGAGTTCACAATCCCTTTTTCCAGATAGTAGATTATCAAGAACGAGTGGAGCTCGGGGAATGTCTTACTCAGGTTCTGAAAAAGATGTATGTTGGGCTGGAAGACCCGCCGTTTAATTATTATATCCAGTCCGCTCCTTGTGACGGCAAGGAGTATAACTATTATCACTGGCATCTGGAAATACTGCCGCGGCTTACCAAACGCGCAGGTTTCGAATATGGAACCGGCACTATCATCAATGTAGTCGATCCCGACAAAGCAGCCTCGTTTTTGCGGGATGTGAAAACTGACTGATGGATTTCTCCGCCTTCCAGCAATTCCCGGCCGAGATAGCAACGCTGCTGATTGCCCTAATACCAATCGGTGAGCTTCGAATAGCTATTCCCATTGGCATTCTATCTTACGGTTTGCCCTGGTGGTCAGCTTACATCTTTGCTGTCATTGGTAACATGATTCCGGTATTCTTCATTCTCTGGCTGCTGGAGCCGGCTTATCGTTATTTTGATAAACGATCGAAGGTAATGCACCGAATATTCGAATGGGTTTTTAAGCGCACCCGAAGGAAATTGGCCGATCCGGTTGAGAAGTACGGTGTGTGGGCATTGATGATTTTCGTCATGATACCGTTGCCGGTAACCGGGGCTTGGACAGGTTCAATTGCTGCTTTCCTCTTTGGGATTAAATACAAAAAAGCACTACTAGCCATATTCCTCGGCGTACTCATCGCCGGAGTCATTGTTACCTTAATTACCGTCGGCGCTTATGACGCTTTTGAATGGCTAATACACGTCGAACAATGAAACCATTGATAGTTGCCAACTGGAAAATGAATGAAACCAGCACCGAAGCGGGGGTGCTTCTATCTGAGCTAGAGAAGTATCTGTCGGCTCTTGAAAACAGTGTGGAAATAGTAATTTGTCCTCCGTTTACCGCTTTGCAGACTCTAGGTGAAAACCCGGGTTTTGAAAAAGGTGCCCAGGATATTCACTGGGAAGACAAAGGTACTTTTACCGGTGAGGTTTCCGGACCGATGCTAAAAGACCTGGGCTGCAAATATGTTATTGTCGGACATTCCGAACGGCGCTGGAAGCTGGGGGAGAGCAATGAAGTAGTGAACCTGAAGATGCGTGCGGCCTTACGAAATGACCTGGTTCCCATTCTCTGTGTTGGGGAGCGAGCTGACGAGCGCCGGGCTGAATTGACGGAGCAGGTACTAACAGAACAGCTGACAGAAGCCTGGCGTGAAATCGGGCGTGATGATATCAACGAAGTAGTTATTTCCTATGAACCGGTTTGGGCGATTGGTACCGGCGAGGTGAAAAGTCGGGAGGCCGCTACCCCGGAAATTGTGCAGGCAGCCTATGAGGTGATTTCCAGCTTTCTGGCCGCTCAGGAGATTTCTGACAAAACGCGGCTGATATATGGCGGTAGTATAGACAGCGACAATGTTATTTCATTTTTGAAAGTAGATTCTAATCAGGGTTTTCTGGTTGGGGGTGCCAGTTTAGTGCCGGCTGAATTTTCTAAAATAATCAAAAAAGTTTCTCAAAATTCCAACTGAGAATATTTATATTCTAAAATTTAGCTTATGCTTGCTCACGCCAAAGATTTAATCAAAGACGCTTTCAAACGTTCCTACGCGGTCGGATCTTTCAATACTTTCGACCTCGAGGTTACTCAGGGGATAGTCAACGCTGCCAACAAAGAGAACGCCCCGGTTATCATTATGGTTTCCGAGTCCACCATTGATTACGCCGGTATCAAACCGATAACCCATATTGTCAGCACAATCGCAAAAAATGAGGCTATCCAGATTCCGGTGGCCCTTCACCTTGATCACGGCAAGAAATTTCATTCGGTAGTGGAGACTATCAACGCCGGTTTTACATCGGTTCAAATTGACGGTTCAGATCTAGCTCTAGATGAAAATATCATGCTGACCAAGCAGATAGTTGATTATGCTCACAAACGCAACGTGATCGTTCAGGGTGAGGTTGGGCGGATTCCTGGAATTCACGCCACTTCGGAAAAACTGGTTGTGAAGAGAGGAGCCCCGACTAATGTTAATGATGCCGTTAAGTTTGTGAAGCAAACGGGCGTGGATACACTGGCCGTTTCGATCGGGAATTGCCATGGGCTGGCAGCACCCAAACTAGACTTTGGTCTGCTAAAGAAAATTCGCGAGTCACTGGATATCCCGCTGGTGCTGCACGGTGGTTCCGGAACCAAGGCAGAAGACGTCAAGAAACTGGTGGCGGCGGGAATTACAGATATAAATATTGATTCCGAACTGCGCAAAGCTTTTACCAATAAACTTCGGGAAACGCTCAAGGCCAAACCGAAGGAATTTGATCCCAGAGTTATAATCGCTCCTTCTCGGCAGGCGGTGTCCAAGGTGGTTTCCGAGAAGATGGAAATTTTCGGCGCAGCCGGAAAAGCTAACGGTGGAATTTTATAATATCCCGGCAATTTTGACTTGCCACTAAAAGACAAATATATGACCAAAATAGCAATCAATGGCTTTGGTCGGATCGGGCGAGCGACTTTCAAGGCTGCCCTGGACCAATCTGATCTGGAAGTTGTGGCCATTAATGATCTGGGCAGTGTTGAGAGCCTGGCTTATCTTCTTAAATATGATACCGTCTATGGTCGTTGGGGCAGGGAAATTAAGGTTGAAAAAGATAAACTGGTAATTGACGGCAATACTTATCCTGTTTTGCAGGAGAAAGACCCGGCCAATTTACCTTGGCAGGATATGGGAGTTGATGTAGTTATTGAATCCACGGGAGTATTCACGAAAAAGGAGCAGGCAAGTGCTCACCTGAAGGCGGGAGCCAAGCGAGTTGTTATCAGCGCGCCCTCAAAAGGTGATGATCCGGTGAAGACGTATCTGCGTGGCGTCAACGAAGATGATTATCAGGGCGAAGAGATAATTGACATGGCATCTTGTACTACCAACTGTATTGGCCCGGTCATGAAAGTCATGTGTGATAAATTCGGGGTCGAAAAATCTTTGCTGGTAACAATTCATGCTTATACTGCCACTCAATCAATTGTCGACGGACCTAATGAAAAAGATCCCCGCCGGGGCCGGGCAGCTGCTCAGAACAGTGTGCCTTCCACCACCGGTGCCGCTATAGCGACTACCAAGGCTCTGCCGGAACTCAAGGATCTGTTCGACGGAACAGCTGTCAGGATCCCGGTTGTCTGCGGCTCTCTTATTGATGTTACAATGCTTCTGAAAAAGGATACCTCCGCCGAGGAAATAAACCAGGCTTTGCAAGCAGCAGCAGACGGTGAACTCAAGGGAGTTCTTGGAGTTGCCAAAGATCCGATCGTTTCCTCGGATGTTATCAAAACAACTGAATCAGCTATTGTTGATCCTGATTACACCAAGGTTGTCGGCGGTAATTTGGCCAAGGTTGTGGCCTGGTATGATAATGAGTGGGCCTATTCTGTACGCCTAGCCGAAATGGCGGCGAAGGTCGGCTCCAGTCTTTGAAAAAATGAAAACAATTAAAGATATTGATCTCAAAAACAAACAGGTCTTGGTGCGCGTTGATTTCAACGAGCCGCTTGACGAGCAAGGCAATCCCCTTGATGATTATCGCATTAAGGCGACTTTGCCGACTCTGGAGTACCTGCTTGGCCAGGGTTGCCGGTTGGTTCTGATGACCCATGTTGGCCGTCCTGATGGGAAAGTAATCGAAAAATATCGTACTACCGGGGTTGCTCGTGCTCTAGAGCGCTTACTCAAGCGCCCGGTCGTAAAGCTGGATGATTGTGTTGGTGAGAAAGTCAAATCCACTATCGGCAATCACGAAGCCGATGTTTACTTTCTGGAAAACCTGCGCTTTCATCCGGGCGAGGAAGCCAACGACGAGGGTTTTGCCAAGCAATTAGCGGAGCTGGGAGAAATTTATGTTAACGATGCCTTTGCTAACTCGCACCGGGACCATGCTAGCATGACCGGAGTTCCTAAACTAATTCCGGGTGTCGCTGGTTTATTGGTCGAGAAGGAAGTAGCTAAACTTTCCTCTGTTCGTGATAATCCCAAACATCCTTTTACTTTCGTTTTGGGAGGATCCAAATTGGAGACCAAAATCAAGCTTCTTGAAAAATTTGTCCAGATTGCGGACAACGTTCTGGTGGGCGGCCGGGTTGCTAACACTTTGCTCAAGGCCAGCGGCAGCGAGGTAGGTGCTTCCAAAATTGAAGGCAAGGTCTTATCTGAAGCGGCTACGTTGGTACCCAAGGTTACCGATGCTAAACTGATGCTACCCATCGACGTGGTGGTTTCGGCTCCACTGGAAAAAGATAAGCTTTCTGGTCCTGCCCGCGATTGCGCTGTCGGCGAAGTCGAAGGCGGAGAGGCCATATACGATATCGGTCCTCGCACCGCGGCTAAGTACGGGGAAGTGATTTCCGATTCAGCTCTAGTTCTCTGGAATGGACCACTTGGTCATATTGAAGTCGACAAATTTCAGGGCGGCACTAAAGGCATTATAGAATCGCTTCAGAACACTCCAGCTGAAACCGTCGTCGGGGGCGGTGAAACGGTTGATTTTTTAGATGAAGCAGGGGCTCGTGATAACATCGATTTTGTTTCCACCGGCGGGGGAGCCATGCTGGATTTCCTGGCTGACGGGAAATTAGTTGCTTTAGAAGCCCTAGAGAAATAACAGATTCTTCATCTCTTATCTTCTATCTTACATCTTAAAAAATAAATGAATATCAAAGAAATCAAAGCTAGAGAAATTTTGGATTCCCGTGGGAATCCAACTGTTGAAGCCATAGCTGTGCTTGACGACGGTAGCCAGGGCACTTTTGGTGTTCCTTCCGGTGCTTCTACCGGCGTGCATGAAGCCTGGGAGCTGCGGGATGAGGATGAATCTCGTTATCTCGGCAAGGGAGTCCAAAAAGCTGTTGCCAATGTTAATACCAAAATCAACGACGCTCTCCAAGGTAAAGACGTTTTCGATCAGCGCTGCTTGGACGAAACTATGATCAAGCTCGACGGCGATGCCCAGAAGAAAAACTTGGGCGCCAATGCTATCCTTGCCGCTTCGCTGGCCTGCGCTAAAGCGGCGGCCAAGTCACGTAAGCTGCCGCTCTACTCCTACCTGCGGGAGCTTTTTATGAATCATCATCCTCTCGAAGGTTATCTCCTGCCGGTGCCGATGTTCAATGTCATCAACGGCGGGGCCCATGCCGATAATAACCTTGATTGCCAGGAATTCATGGTTGGCCCGGTCGGGGCCCCGAATTTTATCGAAGCTGTTCGCTGGGGATCAGAGGTTTTCCACCATTTAGAAAAACTTCTCAAAAGCAAGGATCTATCGACTAATGTAGGGAATGAAGGTGGATTTGCACCGTCGATTGAGGCCGGCATGGCGCCAAACCTGGACAGTGATGAAGAGGCCTTAGTTTTGCTCAAGCAGTCTATTGACAAAGCTGGCTATACGTACGCCGAGCAAATCGGCATCGGTATCGATATGGCAGCTTCGGAATTCTATGAAGATAGCAAGTACAAAATGAGCTGGGGGAGCAAAGTTCATGAGCTTAGTACAGACCAGATGGTTGATTTTCTGAAAACATGGGTTGAAAAATACAAGTTGATCTTAGTCGAAGATGGTCTGGCAGAGGATGATATTGCCGGTTGGCAGAAATTCAATTCTCTCTACAAGGATAAAATTCAGGTGGTAGGGGATGATTTCCTGGTTACTAATAAAAAAAGGCTACAGATGGCTATCGACAAAGATGCCTGTAATTCAGTTTTGATCAAGGTTAATCAAATTGGCACTCTGACAGAAACATTTGAGACGGTCGCACTGGCTTACCAAAATAATATGACGGCGTTTGTCTCACATCGCTCCGGGGAAACTCTAGATGATTTCATTGCTGATCTGGCGGTGGCTATAAATGCCACCCGGATCAAGAGTGGAGCTACTTCCCGCGGGGAAAGGGTAGCCAAATACAACCGTTTAATGGAAATTGCTGAAGAGTTGGATGACAGTGCCAACTATGCTGGCAAAATCTAAAAAACTGTGTCCCCAGTTCCTACCAAAAAATATCGGCCGGTTGTCCTCGTTATTCTGGACGGCTGGGGTATCGCCGAGCCCTCAACGGCGAATGCAATCTCTCAGGCAGATACCCCGGTAATGGACCGCTTAGAACGGGAGTTTTTTGCAACCACTTTGCAAGCATCAGGAGAAGCGGTTGGGCTAGATTGGGGAGAGATGGGAAATTCCGAGGTCGGTCACATGAATATGGGGGCCGGTTTTACCGTCTACCAGGACGTTGTTCGGATTAACGAAGCCATTCGGGGTGGGTCCTTTTTTAAAAACAAAGCTTTCTTGGACGCGATTCGTCATACCAAAGAGAAAAAAAGCAACCTACATATAATGGGTCTGCTCAGCAACGGCAAAGTCCACTCTTATAACGAGCACTTGTATGCGCTGATTGATTTAGCCAAGGACCAGGGCCTGGAAAAAGTTTATATCCATGCTTTTCTCGATGGCCGGGATGCGCCGCCGCGTAGCGCCGAAGGTTTCCTGGCGGAGTTGGATCGCAAGATTCAGGGCGCCGGCATCGGTCAGGTTGTGACGTTGGCTGGTCGCTACTTTGCCATGGATCGTGATAACCGCTGGGAGCGGATACAGGATACTTACGATGCGATGGTTTTTGGTAAAGGCAAACGATATCCCAGCACGGAGGCCGCCATCCAGGACGCTTATCGCAAAGGAGTTATGGATGAGCAGGTGCCACCGGTGGTTATAGATTCAAAACAAGCACCTTTTCAGGGGATAAAGGACGGGGACGCGGTAATATTTTTCAATTATCGAACGGACCGAGCCCGGGAGATCAGCCAGGCCATTCTATTGCCTGGCTTCGAGCATTTTGACCGGCAGGGCGGGCTCAGAGACATATTTTTCGTGGCAATGACGGATTATGGGGCCAATCTGCCGTATCACATAGCTTTTCCGCCACAGCATATCGATCAACCGCTGGCCAAATACATCAGCGACCAGGGACTCAAGCAATTGCACGCTGCCGAGACTGAGAAATTTGCCCACGTAACTTCCTTTTTTGACGGCGGGCATACGCAGCCCTTCCCTGGCGAGGAGTTTCTGTTGGTTCATTCCCGACGCGATGTTGCCAACTACGATGAAGCCCCGAAGATGAGCGCTATCCCACTCACTGACCAGCTGATTGAGAAGATCAGTACCGGCAAATATGATTTTGTGGTTGTAAATTACGCCAATACCGATATGGTCGGTCACACGGCCAACCTGGAGGCGTGTAAGCAAGCTGTGACAGCTGTCGACACTTGTGTTGGTCGGCTCCTGGATGCGGTTTGGGCTCAGGGTGGAGCAACTATTATCACTGCCGATCACGGGAATATAGAAAAAGTCATCGATTTACAGACAGGAGATATATATAAGGAACATACCGCTAATCCCGTCCCGCTGGTAATTGTCGCCGAGGGATATGAGCAGGCTAATTACCAGACTCCGCAGATTCAGATGGGATTTGTACCGGGAGTGCCTTACGGAGTTCTGCAGGACGTTGCCCCGACGATTCTTTTTCTGATGGGTCTGGAGCAGCCTCCGTTTATGACCGGGCAAAGCTTGGTCAACTAAAACAAACCCTTTGAATAAAAAATCTTAATTCTAATTATTTGTTAGATGTACTAACAATTGGCAGTGCCTTGCAAGATGTCTTCATTGAGGTTTCGGGCGGGCAAATTGTTAACGGCGTCGGTGCTAGTAATCGCCAAAAATATCTGGGTTTTGCACCCGACGCCAAAATACCGGTCGAGAAATTGCGTCGCCATTTAGGCGGCGGCGGTATCAACACCGCGGTGGTTTTTTCCAAGTTAGAGCTTAAGGCTATGCCGGTTATTAATATCGGCGATGATTCCTGGGGTGAAGGCATCATCAAGAGATTGCAGGAGCGTGACATAGATACGACTTTGGTAACAAGAGAGGCGGATGTCCCCACCGGGTTATCTTTGGTATTACATGACGTAGGCGAAGGGGAGCACCTCTCCTTCAATTACAAAGGCGCCAGTGACAATCTCGAACTTGTTAACACCAAACTGCCGGCAGCAAAATGGCTCTATGTCAGTGGCCTGACCGGTGATAACTGGCGTGATGATATCCATGTCGTTGCGGAAATGGCCAGTGAAATGCCGGTTGCTTGGAACCCGGGCAGTATCCAGATAAGATCCATTGGTGATTTAGACGAGATGCTTTCTAACACCGAGGTTCTATTGGTGAACAAAGAGGAAGCTGCCGAGATTTTGCGTCAGGAAGGGTTAACACCGGTTGATGATATGAGGCTGGTTCTGCGCTCACTGGCTGAACTGGGCCCACGGCACGTGATTGTGACCGATGGAGTTAAGGGCGCGAATCTTTTTAGCGAGGGTATGTGGTACCAGGCACCGATTGTCCATTTTGATTCAATTGATGCCACCGGTGCCGGTGACACCTTTGGGGCAACCTTTGTGGCCGGATTAATGATGGAGAAAGATCTTAAGGAATCTCTGGCAATGGCTCTAGTCAATTCTGGTGCGGTCACGAGGGCATTTGGTGCGCAACAGGGACTGATGACCCGCGATGAAATTGAGCGAAGAATCAGCGAGGTTGAGGTGACTGAGCTGTAAACCCGGAATTTTATTCAGCTAGGTTTTGTTTATCTTAAAATATCATTATGAAAATACCTGTAGAAATATCAGCGCGCCATATTCATCTGGCGGAAGCTGATTTCAAGGCTTTGTTCGGGGAAGAGGCCGAGCTTGTACCCGAAAAAGATTTAAGCCAAGAGGGTGAGTTTGCCTCCGATTTTAAAGTTACGATAAAAAATGAGGAACGGGAAATTCAACGAGTGCGTATATTAGGTCCCTTTCGTCCGCAGACGCAGGTGGAAGTGAGCCACACCGACGCCCGCTTTCTCAAAGCGGAGGTGCCGCTTCGTCTCTCTGGGGATTTGGCCGGCTCTGCCCCGGTTAAAATTGTTAGTCCCAAAGGCGCCGAGGTAGAACTTGCTGAGGGTATGATCGTAGCTAAGCGCCATTTGCACGTTTCTCCGGCTGAAGCCGAAAAGCTGGGTATCAAAGACGGTGACGAGGTTTCGCTCCGTACTACGGGGGAGCGGGGTGGCCAGTTAGACCATTGTGCGGTTAGGGTCAGAGACAATTTCAAGGCGTCATTTCATCTTGATACCGATGAGGCCAATGCCCTGGGCATTATCCCCGGAGCGACAGGTGATTTAGTAATTCAATAGCATGGAATCTATTCTCGTTATCAACGCCGGGAGCACATCCCTTAAATACGTCCAGCTCGATTTTGGCAATTTAGAAGTGGTTAAGCAGGAAGTCATTCGCAATATCGGCACCAAAGTTCCTGATCATAACGCTGCCTGGCAACAGATGATGAAAGATCTCGGAGATAACCTGAACCTGAAAGCTGTCGGCCATCGTTTGGTCCACGGCGGGACTGAGTTTGTGGAGCCGACCTTGCTGAACGAGGAAATTCTGTCCCGACTGGCCCGCTACAATGAGCTGGCTCCACTCCATAATCCTCCCGGTCTGGCTTGTATTGAAGCAAGCTTTCAGAATTTAGGAACGGATATTCCCAATATCGCTGTTTTTGACACTGCTTTCTACAAAGATCTTCCTGAACTTGCTTATCGCTACGCTCTGCCTCCGGACTTAATGAAAAAGTACGGTATTCGTCGTTTCGGTTTCCATGGTATTTCTCATCACTCGGTTAGTCTGCAGGCGGCGGCTAAGCTGGGGAAGGATATTTCCGAATTAAATCTGATTACAATTCACCTGGGCGGGGGCGCTAGTATGACGGCTGTTCAAAAAGGCAAGGCAGTTGATACCAGTATGGGCTTCACACCCATTGAGGGGCTGGTGATGATGACTCGCAGTGGCGATATTGACGTCACGATTCCTTTGTATCTGCAAAGGAAAGAAGGGATGAGTGTGGATGAAGTTTATCACATGCTCAATAAGGAATCCGGTATGTGCGGGTTGTCCGGTATTTGTTCCGGCATGATCGAGATCCAGGATGCGGCTAGATCGGGTAATAAAATGGCCCAGTTCGCGCTCGATTATTACGCTTATCACATCCGTAAATACATCGGTTCATATCTGGCGGTGCTGGGATCCGTTGATTCCATTGTATTTACCGGCGCCATAGGCTATGGCAGCCAGACAGTGCGCGATTTGGTAACAAAGGATTTCGAAATGATCAAAAATATTCCGATCCATCATTTTCAGCCGGAAGAGGAAAAGCTGATTGCCAGGGATATAATTAAACTCCTGCAAAAATGAAACAGAGTGGTCTTCACAAAATAGGTGTCATCGTTGTTTTATTCATCTGCCTTTTTGGGTTAATGGGGCTGGGATTCACCTGCTCTGATTTGCGGGGGGACGGCGCGACCAGCCAGGTACAACCAGTGGAGGAGGACTCAGAAACAGCAGCTGATGTGGATAGCGATGGTGACGGGTTGACTGACCTGGAAGAACAGGAGCAGGGAACTAATCACAAAAGCGCGGATACTGACAATGACGGTCTGACCGATTTCGAGGAAGTAGAAAGTGGGCGGACTGATCCGCGTGATTCTGATACTGATAATGACGGCCTGACAGATTCCGAGGAAAATGAATATGGCACTGATCCGGAAAATGCTGATACCGACGGTGATACCTACAAAGACGGCGACGAGGTCGATAACGGTTATAATCCACTGGGGGATGGGTGGTTAGAAGCTTAACATGTCGGAAATATACGAAATCAGAATACATGCTCGGGCTGGGCAGGGGGCCAAATCGGCCGCACATTTTGTCGCGGAGGCTGGCTTTGCGATGGAGAAATTTGTCCAGGCTTTCCCGAGCTACGGTCCCGAGCGGATGGGGGCGCCGATGAATGCGTTCGTGCGTCTGAGTGATCAACCTGTTCGCATTCATAGCGATATCCACGAAGCGGATACAGTAATTGTTATTGACCCGACCCTGCTGAGTTGCGAGGAGGTGACTGAAGGCTTGCGTCCCGGCGGATTTCTGGTGGTAAATACCACGCAGTCGGCTACTGACCTCCTGAATCAGCTGGATGTGACGCAGCGGGTAATCACCGTTGACGCTACCGGCATTGCCCGGGAAGTCTTCGGTAAAGATCTGCCCAATACTGCTATCCTGGCCGCTGCCAATAAGGCGGCTGGTTTTGTGGACGGAGAAATTTTGCAAAAAGTTGTCAGTGAGTTTTTTACCAAAAAATATAACGCCGCGGTCGGTGCCAAAAATGTCACTGCCATGCGGCGAGCAGAAGATGGATTCTAATATGACCGAAGTCTTAACAACCAAAGGTGGTCGCCTTGATCGTCCGGGCTCATCTGCCGATTACAAAACTGGTAGCTGGCGTTCCGGAAAGAAACCGGTTTACCATCCGAACAATTGTATCAATTGCCATTTTTGCGTTAATTTCTGTCCGGATCAGTGTTGGCAAAGTGACGGCGATAAAGTTACTGGGGTAGATTTGACTTATTGCAAGGGCTGCGGAATTTGCGCTCGCAATTGCCCGGCTAAGCCGAAGGCTATTGAGATGAAAGATGAGTGATAATACCAAAACAATTCTGACCGGTTCCCAGGCCGTCGCCGAGGCGATGCGCCAGCTTCGGGCTGACGTAGTACCGATTTATCCGATCACGCCACAGACCGAAATAATTGAGACTTTTGCTAACTATGTCGCTGCTGGTAAATCAGAGGCTGAAATCGTGCGCGCGGAATCGGAGCATGCGGTCATGGGTATAGCCGTCGGCGCGGCGACTGCCGGTGCCCGGGTAATGACGGCCACCGCTTCGCAAGGTCTAGCCCTGATGTGGGAAGTTCTGGGGGTGGCTTCCGGTTTGCGCCAACCAATTGTAATGGCGCTGGGAAATCGAACTATATCGGCGCCGATCAATATTCACTGCGACCACTCGGATAGCATGGGGGCGAGAGACTTAGGCTGGATTCAGATTTTTTCCGAAAACGTGCAGGAAGTATACGATAATATGTTGCTGGTGACTAAGATAGCTGAAGACAGGGATATTCAACTACCGGCGATGGTTTTGCAAGACGGTTTTGTGACGACTCATTGCCTGGAGAATTTGGAAATTCTGCCTGATGACACCGCTCATGATTTTGTAGGGGAGCGTTATGTCCAAAAATCAGCGCTGGACGTTGACAGTCCGTCCACATTCGGTGCTGTTCAGCTCCCGAACAGCTACATGGAGACAGCTATTGAGCGTCACGAGGCCTTGCTGCAGGCCCAGGGCAAATATTTGGAATATGGGGCTGAGTTATCAGCGCTCACCGGTCGCAGCTACCCGTTGTTTGAACTTTATGAGCAGGGGAAAGTGGTGCCTGAATTTAAGGAAACTGATATAGTTCTGATATTCGCTAATTCCACGGCAGGTACCGCCAAAGAGGCTGTGGATAAGTTAAGGGGCGAGGGTATGCGCATCGGGCTTCTAAAACCGCGGCTTTTCCGACCGTTCCCGTACGCGGAAATCCGCTCCGCGCTAAAAAATGTTAAAAAGGTTCTCTGCTACGATCGCTCTCTGTCTTTCGGAGCCGAGTCACCACTCTCAGGTGAGTTCCAAAACGCGCTCTATGAACTCAGAGAACAGCCGGAATTTTCCAATATTGTCTACGGATTAGGAGGCAGAGATGTTACGGTAGAGGACATCGTGAAAATGGTTAAAGACAACCTAAGTTAAAAAGATCCAAAAAAATAATTTTGCGTTATTATCATGCAACTGAAGGAACTGACAAATAAAAAAACAACTCTAGCACCGGGATACAGAACCTGCAGTGGTTGCCCGATTACTTTGATTGTCCGGCATCTTCTGCGGGCGACTAATGACGCGGTCGTAGTAGCGGTTAACACCGGTTGCCTGGAAGTTACGACTACCATCTATCCGCAGACATCTTGGAAGGTTCCCTTGATTCACTCACTACTAGAAAACGGAGCGGCCACGGTGAGCGGACTGGAATCAGCCTACCGGGTGCTGCAGAAAAAGGATCGTCTTTCCAGTGACAAAAAGATTAAATTTGTTGTCTTTGGCGGAGACGGCTCTACTTATGATGCCGGTTTTCAGTTTTTGTCGGCGGCTATTGAACGCCGGCACGATTTCTTATATGTTTGCTATGATAACCAAGCCTATATGAATACCGGGGTTCAGAAATCGGGAGCTACCCCAATTGGCACATTCACCAATACAACTCCTGGTGGGCGCAAACACCGGCGCAAAGATCTTACGAAGATAATTGCCGCCCACGACGTTCCCTATGCGGCTCAGGCAGCACTTTGGCACTGGCAGGATTTGTACAATAAAGCCAAGAAGGCCTTGGAAATAACTGGCCCTACTTTTTTGAATATTTTATCACCCTGTGTGCCGGGCTGGAAAATTGATACGGATTTGGCTATTGAGCTTTCTAAACTAGCTGTCGAAACTCGTTTCTGGCCGCTTTACGAAGTCGAGCAGGGGAAATACAAAATCACGGTACCCGTGGAAAAACCGAAGCCGCTGGAAGAATTTCTCAAGCCTCAAGGACGGTTTAAGCACTTGCTGGAGCCTGAAAATCAGGAGCAGTTGGCTAAGTTAAAGGATTCGGTTTACGGGGAGTGGAAAAAACTGGAAGATTTACAAAAATAAAGCCTAAAAAACTCTCTCTGGCGCGGAGGAGTTTTTTAATTAAGGAAAAAGATTATTTTCTACGGTTCCTTTCAATTTGCACCGTTTCATTTTTTCCGCTAAAATAGGCCTAGAGCCAGACCCTTTGGTATTTTTTAAATTTAGCTAAAACCCCGTATTAGAAAACAGATGAATCAAAAACAGTGGCAAATAGCCAAATCAGTACCGGCCAGCTTCGCCCAGAAATTTCCGGAACACCCGGAGGTGGTTTTACAACTTCTCTACAATCGTGGCTTACATGATCAAAAAGCTATCGACGAGTTCTTCAATCCTGATTACGAGGCCGATTTACATGATCCTTTTTTGATGACGGACATGGATAAGGGAGTCGCGCGAATTTTGGAGGCTTTGAAAAAGAAAGAAAAAATACTGGTACATGGTGACTATGATGCCGACGGAGTGACCAGCGCTGTCATGCTGCACGAAGTTCTTACCGGTTTGGGCGGTGATGTTGAAGTCCATCTTCCCTCTCGTCAGGAGGGGGGGTACGGTATGAACGAAAAGTTTGTTAGAGAATTTGCTAAGCGTAAGATTCAACTGATTTTGACCACTGACTGCGGGATTACCAATGTCAAAGAAGCGGCCCTGGCTAAAAAACTAGGCATGGACATCGTTGTTACCGATCATCATAGTGTGCCTGACAAAATTCCGGTTGCCGACGCGGTTATAAATCCTTCCCGTCCCGGTGATAAATATCCATTTAACAAATTAGCCGGAGTCGGCGTTGCTTTCAAGTTGGTTCAGGCTCTCAAGAAGAAATTGCCGTCTTCGAAAAAATTACCGCGCTCCGAAAAATGGTATCTGGATCTAGTGGCAGTCGGAACGGTGGCGGATTGCTGCCCGATAATTGGTGAAAACCGTACTTTGGTTAAATATGGGCTGCTGGTCCTGGAGAGAACTAAGCGGCTCGGATTCAAATCTTTGATGGAAAAGGCCCGGGTTAATGTCGAGGAAATTGACACCACTGATATCGGCTTCCGGATCGGCCCACGTCTTAATGCTGCCGGGCGCCTCCGACATTCGCAAACAGCCTTTGACCTTTTGGTGGCGACTGAATCGGCTGAGGCCAATGAGCTGGCGCAGACTCTAGACCAGATAAACCGCGAGCGCCAGGTGGTGACGGAAAAATACATGCAGGAAGCGGAAGCTCAAATCGGTGAAGTGACAGATGACAAGCGAATGTTGATTGCGCAGAGTTCCAACTGGCCTTCGGGTGTAGTTGGCTTGGTGGCCGGCAAGCTTTGCGAACGACATTCACGCCCGGTTCTGGTTTTGGAAAAGAAGAAAACTTACTCCGTCGGTTCCGCCCGCAGTACCGCTAAATTCAACATTATAGAAGCTATTCGTACTTGTGATGAGCTTCTGGAAAAATACGGCGGTCATTCTCAGGCCGCTGGCTGTACCATCAGAAATGAAAAGCTGGCAGCCTTTTCTGATCGCCTGTGTCGCCTTACCCGCCAGCAGCTTTCCGCAGAAGACCTTAAGGGTGAACTGGCTATTGATAAAGAACTGGAGCCAGCCGAAATAAATTGGGATACAATCGATTCGCTGCAGGCTTTCAAACCGCACGGATTTGCCAACGAAAAACCGCGCTTTGCCACCAGGGGATTAACAGTCACCAGTGTCCGGGCAGTTGGTAATCTTGGGAAGCATCTCAAGCTTGATTTACAAAGCCAGGGCCCGGAAAACAAGATTTTTCCGGCAATTGCCTTCGGGTTGGGCGACTTGGTTGACCAGGTTAATTTCAAGGACAAAGTCGATGTCGCCTACGAGATGGAAGTAAATGAATGGAACGGTAATCGTGAGATCCAAATGCAAGTTTTAGATATCCAAAAACATGGCAACTAAAGGAAAACTTTTTACTGATGGGGGAGCCAGAGGTAACCCCGGTCCGGCCGGCATCGGCGGCGTGCTTAAGATAGAAGCTGATAGTGGTGAGACAAGAACTAAGTCATTCAAGGAATATATCGGTGAAGCCACCAACAACCAAGCCGAATACCAGGCCTTGCTAGCTGGGTTGCGTTTGGCAGCGGAGCTGAAAGTGGAAGAGTTGATTGTGAATTTGGACAGTGAACTCATTGTCAAACAGCTTCGCGGGGAATACAAAGTCAAAAATGTCGACCTGAAACCGCTTTTTGCTGAGGTTTTGAAACGGACCAATCAATTTAGCAATATCAGCTTCCAACATGTCCCGCGCGAAAAGAATACCGAGGCGGATGCTTTGGTGAACAAAGCTCTAGATGGCAAGTTTGACGGCCAGGATTTTGGCAATTTCCATTAAATTGTGATCACTTGAATATCAGACAGAAAGCCTTTTTGGGTTTTCTGTTTTATCTTGACAACTTAGACTTTATGTGCTAGAAATAAGCAGATTGCTTGAATCAATCAACCGAAAAACAAGGAGGAAAAAGATGAAAGCATTGCCGTGGATTTTGGTCCTGTTTTTGATTGGCGTGTCCCTTTTTATCTGGACGGAATTCGATGTTCAACGTCACCGGGCTGATGACCTGGTGGATAAGCTTTTGGGAAAAAGTTTCCACAATCTCAATCTCGAGGAACAGGTTGCAGATCTGGAAGCCGAGATCGCTGAACTGAACAGAGATCTCTATTCGACAGAGATTTCAGTTCTAGGAGCACGTAACTTCTGCTGGGGGGTGCGTGAGGCACTGGACTCCGGTCACGAGCAGTATGCTCTGGAGTGCTTTCGGGAGGTGATGGACTACGATTTCACCTCGTCGGATCGCGAGATCTGGCAGGAGCAATTCCGGCCGGCGCATGTTCGTGAGTTGCTCGAGCCGCTCACTGATGAGGAGGAGGAGCGTTGTCTCAGGGCCTACCTGTTGTCGCATGCGACCGGGCTGGCTCTGCAGATTGGCCACCAGTGTGATAACTGGCAGCCGGTCTACGAGATCGTCTCCTGGGCGTATACCAATGCTCCGGAGACGTTCGATGCTTCATACAATTCGCCGATTCCCGACGGCGTCTATGTCCTGAACTTCTGGTTGCATCACTGTCTGTTCGCCTTGGCGGAAAATTCCACGCAGACACAGGATCTTGACCTGGTTCGACAGATCTTTTCGGAGATCCCGATCGAACAACCGATCTTTGTCGGCATGGGTGGCTGGGATGCCCCGGAGGTCTTCTCGGCGGATGTGCAACGTATTCCCCGATTACCTTCGGTTTTGCGCCCAGCGGCCGAAAAGCGGGTCCTGGCCGAATGGGAGTATCTACGACAAGATCCTGTCTTCGAACCGGAACTTCTGGATGACAAGACCAGCTACGACTCACCGAAGACTCATCGGCAGGTACTCAGGGGGGTTGACATCAACGCCTGAATGTAAGCCCGCCAGCGGTTGCATACGCAACTGCGCGGCGGGTTTTCGTTTTTCTAACTTTTGGCTAGCGCTAGCAAAAAACTTGACTTTTTGCCGGTTTTTTTATATGCTGTGGATACTTCCAGAAAACTGGATGATTGCTTCTTTGGCTTATTTTAGCCAAAGGGGAGGAAAGTCCGGGCACCCTACCTTCGCCACCTAAAGGTGGCTTCGGCGGGCAAGCCTTTTTCCTAGAGAAATGAGCTTGCTCGCCGAAACCCCGCTTCTTGCGGGGTGAAGGCGCGGTACTGGATAACATCCAGCAGGACTAATTGTCGGAAAAGTTCTTGAGACTTTTTCTGCAATGAAACCTCGGGAAAGTGTAACAGAGACTAGACCGCCCCGCCTTCGGCGGGGTAAGGCTGAAACGTAGGGGATTAAGCCCCCCTTCCGCTGCTGGCAACAGCAGTTGGTTACAAACCCTACCTGGTGTAATGCGGGTGGACCCCCGTACGGGGGCCCCGCAGCTTGAGCCAGCTAGTAATAGCTGGTCCAGATAGATGACCATCTTGCCAAGTGGCAAACAGAACCCGGCTTACAGGTTTTCTGGAAGTACTAGAAATCTGACTTATCCGATTCCAATCGGGTGAGGTTTGGTTAAATATTTATGAAAAAATCAGAACTGGCATTTGCCGTCATGCAAGTTCCTCTCGATTATATTGCTGTTGAGGCAGCGGCATTTTTGGCTTACTACCTTCGTGTTACAACTGATCTGGCCGGCGATGGGCCGGTTTTATTTTCCTTCACCAGTTTTGCCATCGTTGCCTTGGTCGTGGGCGTGATTTGGCTTCTCTTTTTCTCCATGGCCGGTATGTACAATCTGCGCCGTTCCCAGCGATTGATCGACGAACTGTATCGCACTTTCATCGGCGTTTCCATGGGGACAATGGCGGTAATCATCATTATCTTCCTCTTGCGTGAATTATTCTTTTCCTCCCGTTTTATCATTCTAGCTACCTGGATATTAGCGATATTCCTAGTTACTACGGGTCGCTTTCTCATGCGAAGGGCCCAGATTTCTTTGTACCGCCGGGGGGTTGGCGTTAACCGCGTGGTAGTTGTCGGCAAAAATCGGGCCAGCGGGACGATCGTCAGTGACCTTAGCAGCAGCAATAAAAAAGGCTATGAGATCCTCGAGGTTTTGCCGTCGCCGCGCAACGACAGTGATACTTTGAAAACACTGAAGGATCTCAAACGTATTCACAAGAGTCGCAAGATAGACCAGGTGATCCAAACCGACCCGCTGGTACCGCGAAATGATGTTGTACGATTAATTGATTTTGCAGATGAACACCGAATTGTTTTCAAGTATGCTCCGGATATATTCCAAACCCAGGCAACCAATATTGATGTTCGCCCGGTTGCTGGTATTCCGCTCGTTGAGTTGAAACGGACACCGCTGGACGGTTGGGGGCGGGTTGCCAAACGAACACTAGATATTATCGGCTCGGCTATACTCATCATTTTGTCCAGTCCGATAATGTTGTTTATTGCTCTGGCAATAAAAATTGATTCGCCCGGACCAGTCTTTTTCTCTTATCGGAGAATTGGCCAAAACGGTGAACCGTTTACGTACTTCAAGTTCCGATCCATGGTTAGGGATGCTCATAAACTTCGCTATAATCCCAAGTTTCGTTCCAAAATGAAAAACTTGCGGGAGGGCACCCCTATGATAAAGTTTAAGGACGATCCGCGCATCACCAAAATCGGACGTTTTATTCGCAAAACCAGCCTGGATGAGCTGCCTGAGTTCTTTAACGTTTTTATCGGCAAAATGAGCCTGGTCGGCCCGCGCCCGCACGAGCCGGAGGAAGTGGCAACTTACCAAAAGCATCATCGCCGGGTCTTAACCCTGAAACCGGGAGTTACTGGTTTGCCACAAATCAGTGGTCGCTCTGATCTTGATTTCGAGGAAGAGGTACGTTTGGATACTTATTACATCGAAAACTGGTCACTGAAACTGGATTTACAAATTTTGTTCAGAACACCCTTTGTATTATTGAAAAAGCGGAGAGCCCTGTAATTTATGCAAGTAGCTTTAGTCCATGATCATTTAGCCCAGGACGGGGGAGCGGAAAATGTTCTCCGGATGTTCCAGGAGATCTATCCCGAAGCCCCGATTTTTACGTTGGTCTATGATCGTGACCGCGCCCACCCGGCTTTCCGTAAGTCTGATGTCAGAACATCCTTTATCCAGAAATTTCCCGGTGGCGTGCGTTTCTATCAGGCGGCTCTGCCACTGATGTCAACGGCGGTTGAAAAGTATGACTTGTCTGGATTTGACGTTATTCTTTCCAGTGCCTCGGCTTTTGCCAAAGGTGTACTTACCACCCCGCAGACCTTGCACGTTTGCTACTGCCATTCGCCGACGCGCTATCTGTGGAGCGACGCTCATACTTATTATAAAGAACTTCGTTACAATCGTTTGATTAAGGCACTGATTCCTTTTGCCCTTACCAAGTTGCGCCAATGGGATCGAGCAGCGGCTGACCGGGTCGACAGATTCATTGCTAATTCGCGCTATGTCCAGGGCCGCATCCAGAAATACTACAAGGCCGACAGCCAAATTATTTATCCTCCGGTTGAAGTAGAAAAATTCAAAATTGCCAAGGAGCCGGGTGATTTTTATCTTACCTTGGGGCGTTTGGTGGCTTACAAAAGATATGATCTGACTATTAAAGCTTTCAATGAACTTGGCCGTCCCCTGAAGATAGCCGGCGAGGGTCCGGAAATGGATTACCTTCAGAAAATAGCCGGTCCTAACATAGAATTCTTGGGAAGGGTTGATGACAAAACCCGCAAAGAACTTTATGCCAAAGCCCAGGCTTTTGTCTTTCCGCAGGAAGAGGACTTCGGGATCACTGCAATTGAGGCGATGGCTTCCGGCACCCCGGTAATTGCTTACGGCCGGGGCGGAGCCCTGGAGACAGTGATAACCGGAAAAACCGGCTTGCTCTTTGAACAGCAGACTGTATCTAGCCTGATTGATGCCCTCAATCGTTTTTGGCGATCTGATTTTGATCCCCAAGCGATCCGAGAACATGCCCTTCGCTTTGGCGGCGGTCGTTTCAAGGATGAGATCAAAAACTTCGTGAATAAATCTTGGCAAGAATTCAATCAATAAAATTATGAATACCAAAACTTACGCCCACGCTTTCCGAAAGAGAATTACGCTAATCATTATAGTAGCGGTATTAGTGACTGTTTTAGCGGTTGTGGCGACTGCTCTGTTGCCGGAAAAACAGAGTGTTTCCCTGTCTATTTCCGTAGATGTTTCGGATCAACAGGATACACCTGATTACAAATTCTCCCGTTATTACGGAGCCGAAGCCAGTGAAAAATTTGCTACGACTGTCGCTAGCTGGTTCCAGAGTCCGGAAATAGTCCAGCGCATCTTTGAGAGAGCGGAACTTGACCCGGGCACAACCAGCCTCAGTAAATTAGCCAAAATATTTGATTCTGAGCCGCTGTCAGCCCAAAACGTCGAGGTTGATTTCACCACTGGCAGCACTGAGGAAGCCGAGAAATTGCTGAGTGCTATTGACGAAGTTGTCGCCGAAAAGACAGCGACCCTGAACGGTGATAATGAAGCGGTCTTTGTTGCCTCCCTAGCTGATCCGATTATTGTCACCAAGGAAAAAAATCTGTTGGTGAACGGCGTCGTTGGCTTAATTGTCGGGATAATTATCGGGTTGGTTTTAGCCGCGGCAGTTGAATACTGGCAGTCAGACAAAACTGCCGCTTAGTTACCTAAATTTCTGCTATGGTTATCGGGATTGATATACGCTTTCTGGCCGAAGGCAAGCGCACCGGTGTTGAGGAGTATGCCCTGAATCTGCTGCGCGGCCTTTTCAAGACCGGAACTGAGCACAGCTTCAAGCTTTTCGCTAACTACTGGCGGGGTTCATCTCGGTTAATTAGCAGTTTGGGCGCCTATCCCAACGTTACTGTCTATCGTTTTCGTTACCCCAATAAGCTTCTAAATCTCTCTTTTAAATACCTTCACAGGCCGCATATCGACAAACTGATCAATGGCTGTGATGTATTTTTTTATCCAAATATTATCTTTGGATCCACATCCTCAGATTGTCCAGTCGTGAGCACATTTCATGATCTATCTTTTGAACTGCACCCGGAATTTCTTTCCGCCAAAAAAAGAATGTGGCATCGCTTGGTAGGTCCTCGTCGTTGTGCTAATGAAGCCACCCGGATTTTAGCAGTTTCTAAGTCCACTAAAAGTGATTTAGTGGCCAAGTATCAGCTTCCGGCCGGCAAAGTTGAGGTTGTTCACTCCGGTATCAGTTTGCCGCCCAAGGATCTAGAGGAGCGGCTGTTGCGGGTTAAAACCAAGTATAAATTGCCGGCAAATTTCATTTTGTTTTTCGGAACTTTGGAGCCTAGAAAAAACGTTCTCGGGGCGCTCAGGGCCTTTGAAATACTCAAGAAAAATGGTAAAATAAAGCAGAATTTGGTGATTGCCGGATCTCCAGGCTGGCTTGATAAGTCCTTTTGGCAGGCTGTTTCCAGCTCACCGTATCGCCAAGATATTCAGACTATTGGTTTTGTTGAGCAAGCGGACAAGCTGGCTGTGTTTGCGTTAGCAGATGTTTTTCTGTTTCCTTCTTTTTATGAAGGCTTTGGCTTTCCGCCACTGGAAGCGATGGCGGTGGGTACACCGGTCGTGACATCGAGTGTTTCCTCGCTGCCCGAAGTTGTCGGCGAGGCGGCCCTGCTGGCTAATCCGTACAACGTCAACGAAATAGCAGTTTGCCTGCAGCATTTACTGGTTGATCAGAAGCTGCGGCAAGCTCTGATCAAGAAGGGCTGGCAGCGGGTGCAGAAATTTTCCTGGGATAAGTCAGCTCAGCAAACCCTCCGGGTTCTGCAGGAAGCAGTAAGTGCGAAAACCTAACTTTAAAATTATTTAGAGATGCATATTGTCATAGATGCCCGTTTTGTCGGACCTGAGCAAACCGGCTTAGGTCGTTACACCGAAGAGCTGATACACGGGTTGGAGTCACTTGATAGTGAAAACCGGTATACCCTTCTGTTAAGTAGAGAGGGTATGGGGTACTACCATCCTCGCGCCAGCAATTTTCGCACGGTAGAGGCTGATTTTGCCTGGTATTCACTGCGGGAACAGCTGGGGATGCCCAAACTCCTGAAGAGTCTGCGACCGGACCTGGTTCATTTCTGTCATTTCAATGTACCAGTAAGGTGGCACCACCCGTTCGTGGTTACAATCCATGACCTGATTAAAGATGAGTTCAAAGGCAAGGAATCTACCACCCGATCTTCCTTGGTTTACACGCTGAAGCACTGGGGTTATCGCCGCACGATTCGGCATGCCATTGTTAAATCGAAAGCAGTCATCACAATTTCCGAGGGTTCTAAGGCCAAAATCCTGAAACGATACCGGGTGCCGTCCAAAAAGATTTTCATAACTTACGAGGCGGCTGATCCTAGGTTTGCTAAATACCGTAAACTGGAAATTTCAGATTCCGATAAAAGGCAGCTGGCCAGTAAATACAAAATCAAATTCCCTTTCTTGCTTTATGTCGGTAATGCCTATCCTTACAAAAATCTCAATCGTCTCCTCCGGGCACTGAAAGAAGTTGATCCCAAGTATTCTTTGGTCAATCCCTGCGCGCGGTCAGTCTTCTATGAGCGGCTTGGCGAAGAAGCTCAGGATCTGGGTCTGAAATCAAGGGTGATATTGCCGGGTTTTGTGCCAGACGAGGATTTAGCTAAGCTCTATCGCACTGCTACAGCTTACGTTTTCCCTTCACTCTCCGAGGGCTTTGGCCTGCCGCTCCTGGAAGCGCAGATGGCGGGCTTGCCAGTGGTGGCTTCCAAAGCACCACCCCTCCCGGAAATCGGCGGTCAGGGAGCGCATTATTTTGATCCTTATGATGTTTCCGATATGGCGGCGAAAATCAACGAGGTGATAACTGATGAAAACCTGCGACACCAGCTAGTAAGGCAGGGTGATGAAAACCTGCAGAGATTTAATTGGGAAAAAACAGCTCGTGAAACTTTGTCGGTATACCAAAAAATAGGAAATGAAATCAAGTCAGGCTAAAAATAGTCAAACTGAACAGCGCTCAGATAAGTGCGTAAATCTTCGACGTGTCCAGGAAGAGAGATACGAGCAGCTTTTGCGTTCTGCCAAAGGCCTGGTTGACTTGACAGAAGTGGGGGAAGAGTATCAGCGTCAGCTGGAACGAGAACAGAAACAAGCGCGGGCGACGGCGTTAGCAAATGCTCGCAACTTGATTGATCTCACCCGGAGACGCCAGCCGCTTTCCAGTAAACGGAAACTTTCTGGTGTGAAGAAAAAGACTAGTCTTAAAATCACGGCAGCTAGAAAATCCCAACCGACTTCTCGGGAAAAGGACAAAGCAAAACCTCCAGAAATAATTTTCCCCGATCGTCCGGTTACTGCCAAACCCAAGATAAAACCAGTTCTACCAAGCAAACCCAAGACCGAATCCAAGTCAGCGGCTAAAACTGCCCCCAAGGATATTTTGGTGAAGCCGCTGGTCGATGATGTGGCTGATATTTTCCCGGAATATTTTGAAACTGAGAGCAGGCCGGTAGCGCCTCCGCAGCCCAAAGCCGCAGTATCCAAACAACCGGAGCTGATTAAGAGAATAGATTTCCTACAGCCTTCAATAGAGCTGGCCGGGGAGCATCTTCCGCGCACCCCCGTACAGCCGGTTAAATCAGCGGTAGTTACCGCCAGCGTTGATCGGGCTAAGACCAAAACTCGCGGATTCAGGAAAAAGTCTTTTGTTATTTTTGTGATTTTAGCTCTTTTTCTGGTCGGTGGGGTCGGCGCTTCGGCCGCGGTACAGAGAACCCTGGATTCACAGGATGAAATTATGTCCAAGGCAACGGCAGGGGCAGCCTCACTACAGTCAGCAGCAGCTTATCTTAAACAACAGAATTTTTTGCAGGCAGTCACTGATTTTGAGCGGGCGGCCGATTTTTTTGCCGAAGCCGAGGCGGATATAAATGAGATTGGCGACATTACTTCACAATTGGTTCAGGTAGTTCCGCAGGGGCGGGCGGCGGTGGCCCTGGTGCGGGCCGGGCAGGCAATGTCGGAATCCGGCCAGAGCTTTGCCCGGGCAGTCGGTTACTTTCGGCAGGTAGGCGGAATTTTCGCGGACATCGAGTTTTCCCAGACGGAAAAAAATCTCAGCATAGCGGAGGCGCTGCAGCTAAGTCAGGCGGAATTTGAACAGGTTGCTCTGTCACTTGAGGAGGCGCAGTCCAGCCTGGACCGGGTCAATCCGGACTCACTGCCGGCGGAGTTTCAGGATGAATTCACCGAGGCCCAGGATGTTTTGGCGGTTCTTAGCGGAGTAACAGATTATTTTGGAGAATTTTCGGAGCAGATGGCAGCTATCACCGGGGCTTACGGGCCGCAGCGTTATTTAGTGCTCTTTGCCAACAGCGATGAAATTCGCGGCAGCGCCGGTGGCTTCCCTGGCAGCTACATGATAGTGGACTTTGATGACGGTAAAATTAAGTCACTGGACTTCAAGGATATCTATGAGGTTAGGGGGCAGCAGACGGAGATGGTGGTTCCGCCGGTTCAGTTTCAGTTAATAACTTCTAACTTTGAGCTCCAGGATGTTTCCGGGTGGCCGATTGATTATCGCGATTCGGCCGCTAAGGTTATGGAATATTACGAACTGTCCCGCGCCGGTACGACTGTCGACGGGGTCTGGACAATCAATTCCGATATAATTCCTGATCTGCTTGCCATTACCGGTCCCATTAAATTGCCAGAATATTCCCTGACAGTAACCGAGGATAATTACTTGGAAGTGCTGGAATCAGAAGTTGAATCAGACGAAGCGCGTCAAACCGGTCAGCCTAAAAAAATAGTTGAAACACTGATCGACAAAATTCTAACCAAGATATTCTCGCAGAAGAATGTGGATTGGCTGGCTTTGCTGGGAACTGTCAATAAGGCGATAAGTGAGAAGAAGCTTTTGATGTATTTCACTGATCCGGAGTTGGAGGAATTTGCTCTGTCCAATAGCGCGGCCGGTGCGATCAAAGAGGCCGACGACTATTTGGCGGTGTTTTCTTACAATATCGGTGGCGGCAAAACCGACAAAGATGTTAGCGAAGATATTCAACATGCCGCTTCCATTTCTCCCCAAGGTGATCTTTCCGGGAACGTAAAAATCACCAGGCAGCATCGTTCTAAAGATGATCTGGACCATCTTTCCAAGGTGAAAAATGTCAGTTGGGTCAAGGTGGTGCTGCCGGCTCAGGCTGAAAATATCAAAGTCAAGGGTGAAGATGCCAATTATCCTATCGAGCATCCGCCAGCTCCAGAAGCCAGAGAAGACGAGGCTTTAGCTGAAGTTGAGAGCTCGGCCACGGAATTGAATAATGGTCGGGTGCTGGTGACGAAAGAAGCGGGGAAGAAAGTAGTCGGTTTCTGGATGGGATTGGAGCCTGGCGCTAGCCGGACGGTGGAGATTTCATATGATATCCCGGAAGTTATTGACCTGGAAGGGTTTTTTAACGAGGCGGCCGGCTTCACTTCAGTTTTCCAGCCCCAACCGGGTAAATCAAATCTCAGCTTCAGTAGTCATGTTACTTTTCCGGAATCAGTGAACATTGCCTGGCAGGATGCCAGTAACGCCTTTGTCAACAATCTGGGCGAGTCGCTTTCTTGGACAGTTGATAACCCGGCCGGTGACATCGTAGTCTCGGCTGTGGTTGATCGCGAGGGTTTGCGCTAATATGACAGCCGCTCACAAAAAAGTAATACTTTCCGGCGCCGCCATGATCGGGGTGGCGTCTATTATTAGCCGGTTGCTGGGTATTTACCGCGACCGGTTGCTTTCGACTACGTTTGGAGCTGGCATGGAGCTGGATGCTTACATGGCGGCTTTTCGAATTCCCGACACCATTTTTAACCTGGTAGTAGTTGGGGCTCTCTCCAGCGCTTTCATCCCTCTTTTCACCGAATATCTGGTTAAGAAGAAAAAGGAAGAAGCCTTTTTACTAACCAACAATCTCTTAAACATACTTCTGCTAGGTTTAATTGGGGTTATTGTCATCGTCTTTTTCCTGGCTCCCTGGCTGGTGCCGCTGATTGGTCCGGGAATGGACGAAGCAACCAGGCAGCTTACTCTGACGCTGACGCGCATTATGCTGCTGGCGCCGATATTTTTCAGTATCAGTAATATTGCCAGCGGCATTCTTAATTCTTTTAAGAAATTCTTTGTTTACTCGCTGACGCCGATAATGTATAACCTGGGTATCATCGGCGGGATTGTTTTCCTGACTCCCAGAATGGGCATCTATGGTGTAGCCATCGGCGTTGTCATCGGGGCGTTGCTGCATATGGCTATTCAGTTTCCGAGCGTCTGGCGGCTTGGTTATCGTTACCGCTGGTTGCTCGACTGGGGGCACACCGGCATGCGGCGAGTTTTTAAGCTGATGGTGCCGCGTACAATCGGCCTGGCTGTTTACCAGATAAATCTTTTTGTCAGCACGGCAATTGCCAGCACCGTGGCGGTCGGTGCCATTACGATCTACAATTTTGCGAATAATTTGCAGAGTTTGCCTTACAGCGTTTTTGGCATATCACTTTCGACAACTGCTTTTCCGATTTTGGCG
The DNA here is from genome assembly GCA_964559275.1 of uncultured Candidatus Saccharibacteria bacterium. Taxonomy (GTDB): domain Bacteria; phylum Patescibacteriota; class CALEFQ01; order CALEFQ01; family CALEFQ01; genus CAZLGC01. The sequence goes on along the minus strand of CAZLGC010000002.1, from coordinate 5,485 downwards.
GCTTCTGCTTCCCAAGAAAAAGGAGAGGAATTCAAAATTACGCTGTCGCGAACGATGCGCCAGATTCTGTTTTTTGTGGTACCGGTCAGTGTTCTGATGCTGCTGCTGCGGGCTCAGATTGTCCGCATCATTTTGGGTGCCGGGGCGTTTGACTGGGAGGCGACTATTCTAACTGCTTCGACTTTAGGCTATTTCGTTTTGAGTTTGTTTGCCCAAAGCCTTATTCCTTTGTTAGCAAAAGCCTTTTATGCTATCCAAAACACCGTTATCCCGGTAACGGTAAGTGTCATCAGCATGGGTATAAATATCGGGCTGGCGCTGTGGTTCACTCAGTTTATGGGCGTAGCCGGTATCGCCTTGGCATTTTCTATTGCCAGTTTTATCAATATGATTGTGCTCCTGATCATAATTCACGTAAAGCTGGGTGGTCTGGATGACCGTCGGATTATTGCATCGGTCCTGAAAATTATAGTAGCCTGTCTGATTATGATTCTAGTCGTCCAAGGTCTCTCTTTCCACCGGGGTGACGTAGCAGTCGACGTCTTCCCCGGCATTAAAGGGTTGGTCGCCAATTGGGTGGATATGCAAACTTTTTGGGGAGTATTTGTCCAGGCAGCGCTGGCAACCCTGGTCGGGCTGGGCGTATATTTCCTGATAGGATGGTTGATTAAATTGGAAGAAGTGTCTATGGTTAAAGGTCTTATGAATAAGTTAAAGCTACGTAAAGCTAAGCAAGATGCCTGAATCTGAAGGAAAAGTAAAACCCGAACCAGATCCTGAAAAAGCAGGGTCCAAAGAAGACCAGATCAAAATTGTGGATGGCAAAGGATATCGGCGCGTTCCCAGTGGTTATACTGTTCGTGAATTCTATTCTCATGATGGACCGGGTTGGGATTTTCGACAGACTGCCTTGGAGGGATATGGCGTTGATGACCCTAATGACCTTCCTGATGATGAGCATTTTAGTTGGGAAGCAGTTGAGGAAGAGGATAGTCAAAATTAGATGGAAAACATTCGCAATTTTTGTATAATCGTTCACATCGATCACCCGCCTACGCTCTCGTTTCTCTCAAGCTTCGGCGGGCAAGCTTTATTATGGATAACATAAGGAATTTTTGCATTATTGCCCATATTGATCATGGAAAATCCACCTTGGCGGATCGGCTTTTGGAATATACTAAGACCGTTTCTGAGCGGGAAATGAAAGATCAGCTGTTGGATCAAATGGAGCTGGAACAGGAGCGCGGGATTACGATCAAGCTACAGCCGGTGACCATGAAATATAAAGAACTCACTTTGAATTTAATTGATACGCCGGGTCATGTTGATTTTACCTATGAGGTGTCGCGTTCGTTGGCAGCCTGCGAAGGGGCGTTGTTGGTGGTAGACGCCGTTCAGGGAATTCAGGCTCAGACTCTGGCGAATGTCTATATGGCTCTGGACCAGAACCTTAAAATAATACCGGTCATTAACAAAATAGATTTACCAAATGCTGATCCGGCCCGGGTTGCCTCGGAGATTACCAAAACATTGAGCTTGCCGGAAAACGACATCATACTAGCTTCAGCTAAAACCGGAGAGGGAGTCTCCGAAATATTGGAAGCAGTCGTTAACAAGATTCCGTCTCCCTCCGGGGGCAGTGAAGCACCCCTTAGAGCTCTGATTTTCGATTCCCGCTATGACGAATACCGTGGGGTGCAGGCGTTTGTCAGAGTAGTTGACGGCAGACTTAAGAAAGGAGATTCACTGCACTTTTTGGCTACGAAACAAAGCGGCGAAGCTATTGATGCCGGTATTTTTAAGCCCAAATTGACATCTACCGGCGAGCTTAGTACCGGTGCTGTCGGTTATATCGACACCGGTCTGAAGAAGATTGAGGGCGTCCGGGTAGGTGACACTGTGGCGGGAGCGGAGAATGTGCAACCGCTGCCCGGTTACCAAGAACCCCGGCCTGTCGTTTATGCCGGGGTGTATCCGATTGACGCTGATGATTACCCTGAGCTGAAAGATGCAGTTGCCAAACTCAAGCTTAATGATGCCGCACTTACTTTCGAGGCTGAGCAGGGCGGGCCGCTGGGTTTCGGTTATCGCTGTGGATTTTTAGGATTACTGCATCTGGAAATTGTCCAGGAGAGATTGCAGCGCGAATACGACTTAAATCTGATAGTTACCGCTCCCAGTGTTGTTTATAAAGTCAGATCCAAGGGGAAAGAGCAGAAAATCACTACTCCCGCTGATCTGCCGGATGAGTTCGATGAAATCCTGGAGCCCTGGGCGACGGTGGAGATCATCACCCCGCAAAGCTATCTGGGGAAAGTTATGGAACTGGCGGAAGCGCGCCGGGGAGAATACAAAACTACCGAGTATCTCGGCGAGGATCGGGCTATTTTGAAATATGAAATTCCCTTGTTCAATCTGATCGTTGATTTTTACGACAAGCTGAAAAGTGTCAGTTCCGGCTACGCTTCCTTGAACTATGATCTGTCTGATTATCGTCCCGGCGACCTAGTTCGGCTTGATTTCCTAGTTAATCGGGAGCCGTTTCGAGCTCTGACCACGATTGTGCACCGCAGTGAAGTGCGTAGTCGCGGCCGGGCGATGGTCAAGAAGCTGAAAGAGCTGATTCCGCGTCACCAGTTCCAAGTTCCGATTCAGGCGGCGGTCGGCTCGGATATCATTGCCCGGGAAACTCTGCCGGCTTACCGTAAGGATGTCACCGCCAAGCTTTACGGGGGAGATGTCACCCGTAAGAACAAACTTCGTGAAAAACAAAAAAAAGGTAAGAAAAAAATGGCCCAAATCGGTCAAGTCAACGTTCCCCAAAAAGTATTCCTTGAAGTCTTGAAGCGCTAACAATATGTGTGGCATATTTGGATTTGTCAATCATGATAAACCAGCAAGTGCAGACTTGCTGGCTAAAATGTCAGCTGCCACCCGTCACCGTGGTCCCGATGAGCAGCGCTTTTTTAATTTGGGCAAAGTCGGACTGGGCGCGAATCGGCTATCTATTATCGACGTTGCTCAGGGCAGCCAACCTTTGAGTAACGAGGATAAAACTGTCTGGGCTTGTCAGAACGGCGAAATCTACAACTATCGCGAGTTAAAGAAAAAACTTAAGCGGCAGGGACATGAATTCAGAACCAATTCTGATACCGAGGTTCTGGTTCATCTCTATGAGGAAATGGGGACTGATTTCACCAAGGAGCTACGGGGGATGTTTGCCCTGGCGATTTGGGATAAGAAATTAGGGAAACTGGTTTTGGCCCGAGACCGGTTGGGAATAAAGCCGCTTTACTACGCTCCGTCGCCGCGGAATTTTTACTTCGCCTCGGAACTGAAGGCAATTTATCAGGCTGGCGGTAACCACGACATAAGTCGGCAGGCGGTCGGTGATTTTCTGGCTCTGAATTACATCCCGCGTCGGCAAACAATTTTTACTGATATGTACAAATTGCTGCCCGGTGAACTTCTGGAACTCAAAACTGACCGCGCGGAGCTGAAATTTGAGTGCAGACTCTTTTGGGATGTCCCGGTTGTGACAGGCAAACAAATAATCACCAATAAGCAGACTGCGGTTAATGGTCTGCAGCGTCATTTGCGCTCAGCGGTCAAATCGCATCTGGTAAGTGATGTCCCGGTCGGGGCTTTTCTGAGCGGCGGGTTGGATTCAAGCACCGTCGTCGCTTTGGCCAGTCGCCAGGTCAAAAAGCTAAAGACCTTCTCCGTCGGTTTTAAGGAAAAATCATTCGATGAGCTTCATTATGCCCGGGCGGTGGCCCGGCGCTGTCAAACCGATCACCACGAAATTGAAGTCGATCTTTCTCGTCCGGAATACATTGAGAAGATCGTCAGAGGTTTTGACGAGCCTTTTGCTGATTCATCGGCACTGGCGGTCTACGCGGTATCTGAATTTGCGGCCGGCAGTGTGAAAACGGTGCTCAGTGGTGACGGGGGAGACGAGATGTTTGGCGGATACACGATCTATCACGCTGACCGGATGCTCAAGTTGTATCGCCATTTCCCAAAGGTGTTCAAGGCCAAAATTTTTCCGGGTCTAGCCAAACTTATCCCGGCTTCTCATAAAAAAACCACCCTAGAATTCAAGCTGAAGCGATTCCTGCGGGGCGGGGCGGCGGATCCGGTTACGGCTCATTTTTTGTGGCGGGCGATTTTTACAGAGTCGCAAAAGGCTGAGTTGATGGTTCCTGGACGGGAAGGAATTAAGCCCACCGCTCGTTTCTGGCACCAGCTATTCAATGAACACCAAGGCGATGATTTCTTGAACAATTTGATGTACCTAGATACCAAGATCAATTTGGTCGATGACATGCTGACCAAGGTAGATCGTACTAGTATGATGAACAGCCTGGAAGTTCGGGTGCCGCTTTTGGACCATAAACTAGCGGAATACGCGGCCCAGATTTCATCCACATTGAAAGTTCGCCACAATTCACTAAAATACATCTTGAAAGAGGCGGTCAAAAATATTCTGCCGCCTGAGGTTTTAAATCGTCCCAAAGCTGGCTTTCAGGTTCCGGTGGCTTATTGGCTGAAAAATGAATTGAGAGATTTGGCGGCTGAATATTTCTCTCGGCGAAAAGTTCAGGACCAAGGCTTCTTTGATCCGATGGTGGTAACAAAGATGTATTCCGACCACTGTGCCGGCCGGGCCGACTACAACCGCGAGCTGTGGGGAATATTGAGCTTCGGCATTTGGTACGATAATTGGAATACTTGAAATTGACTAATTAGAAATTTTGTCCGATGGATACATTTTCACTCGAGTTTCTACAGAATTTAATAACACTCAATTTCTGGGGAGTGTCTGCTTTGACGTTCGTGAAATGGACGGCAATTACTTTTGTGGCTACGATTGCAACTCACTTAGCATTGGCGCGCGGAGTCCCGTCTCTTTCCCATGAGAACAAACTGCGTTTCAGTTTGCTCTTACCAATTCTGACTTTCCTAGGAACGTTGCTAATTATGCGTGCCTCAATCTTCCCGCTGACGGTATATAGTATGCTGGTCGGAGGTTTTCTGGGGGCTCTTTGGGAAACGCACTGGACTTTCGGTCTGGTTGAGCCTAACGCGGTGCCGATAAACGGCGAGGCCAAAATTGTGCAAAGCTATCATCGCGATCTCAAGCCGCCCGTATCAGTTTACGAGGTACTCAAGAGAATTAGTGACATTGTTTTCTCGACAGTCATTTTTGTTTTTTGTTCACCGCTCATTCTGGCGGGAATTGTTTTCATCTGGCTCAATGATCCCGGCCCGATGTTCATTGCCAAGGTAGCGGTTGGTTGGCGGGGGAGAAGCTTTCGGGAATACAAGTTTCGCTCTATGATCAAGCAAGCCGAAAAGAAAACCGGCGCTGTCCAGGCTCGCCAGAACGATCCTCGCATCATCGCCCCGGTTGGTAAACTTCTGCGCAAGACTCATCTTGATGAATTGCCACAGCTTTTCAATGTCATTATCGGCGACATGA
>CAZLGC010000001.1:21756-49051 GCA_964559275.1 uncultured Candidatus Saccharibacteria bacterium | reverse complement strand
CCCAAAAAGATATTTGTGGTACCCAATGGCTATAGTCGTCCGGAAGTTGCGACGGCCCGCGCTGACGAGACCTTATCTAGATATAATCTCAAAGAGCAATCGTACTTCATATTCACTGGTCGGCTGGAAAAACGCAAGAATCTGCGGAGGCTGATTGAAGCTTTTAACAGGTTTAAGTCACATGGCGATTACCCGGCTAAGCTTCTGTTAGCGGGTAAGGAGGGTTTCGGTAGTACGTTGATTAAAGAGAAAATTTCAGAGAGCCCTTTCGTCAAAGATATCGTCGTACCCGGCTACGTTGACAAATCTGATTTTGCTATTTTTCTGCATTCGGCGCGGGCGATGGTATACCCTTCACTCTATGAAGGCTTCGGAATCCCGATTCTGGAATCTTTATCGGTAGAGACGCCCGTGATTTGCAGTCGGATTTCATCGTTGCCGGAGGTGGGCGGGGACGCAGTGACCTATTTTGATCCGGTTGATGTTTCTGATATTGCCAGGAAGATGACAGCCGTCTGGGAAAGGCTGAATTTGCCGGATGACCAAGTTATTGCCAGGCAACTGGCGAAATTCAGCTGGTCAAAAAGCGCCGGCCAGATTAAGAGAGTATTAACGCAGTAATGATTTTGCTTATCGTTAATAAATATGGTAAAATATTGTCATGAAAACTGAAGAAATAGTCGGCCACCAGAAAGTTCTGGGGTTGCTTTCAGCTGTGATTTCCAAAGACAGCGTTGCCCACGCTTACCTTTTTGTTGGTACTGCCCAGGTTGGCAAGGGTGCAGTAGCCAAATGGTTTGCTAGCCAGTTGGTTGATACGAAAAAAGCTCCGCAGAATTTGATAATCGTTCGTCCGGACAAGAGTATAAAAATAAAGGATGTCCGCGCCTTACAGCACGAACTGAGTTTGACCAATCCTTACGGCGGCTGGCGCGCAGTTATTTTGGGTGACCTTGATCAGATGACGATTGCCGCCCAGAATGCTTTTTTGAAAATACTGGAAGAGCCGCAGACAAAGGTGATATTTATATTATTGGCCAGGCGACTACGGGCGGTTTTACCAACTATAATTTCGCGTACCCAGTTAGTGAGATTAGCAGTTGTCCGTCAGGCAGAAATAGCGGCTGATTTGCAAAAGCATGGGGTTGAGGAAAACCGAGCCCGGGAACTGGCACGCTTGTCTCGGGGGCGTCCGGGCTGGGCTCGTAATTGTATTGCCGACAAAGATATCGAGTCGGAAGTGGAGAAGCCGGCCGCAGATTTTCTCAAGACCTTTTCCGCATCGATATTTGAGCGTTGTCAGTACGCCAAAGAAATTTCTGATTCCGAATCGTCGTGGCACTGGCTTGAGGCCTGGGAAGGCGTTCTTCGTGATTGTCTTTTGTATCAACAGGGCCAGGGAGACGATCTGGTTTATCTGTCATTGCGTAGTGAGATCGAAAAAATTGCTAAATCTGTTTCGCCTAAATCTATTCAGCAGGCGTTGCGCGGTTTAGTTGCCGTGAAGAAGCAACTGGAAAAAAACGCTAATTCTAAGCTGGTTTTTGAAAACTATTTTATAAATCACGTTCCGCTAAAAGAAAAAATATGAAAACCAAAACATTGTTAATCGTCGTCACCTTATTTCTGGGTATCGGCCTGTTGGGTGTAAGCTGGTTGCCGGGATGTGACCGGTCTACCGACGGTGGCATTTACAAGTCAACTGATGGGGGAAGTACCTGGGAGCAAAAAGTCACGATTGACGAGGATAACTCCTTGAATAAGGATAATGTCAAAGCCCTGGCTATTAATCCAGTTGATACAAATATAATCTACGCCGGAGTTTCTGGAGAAGGCATCTACAAGACTACCGATGGCGGAGATACCTGGCGACGAGTATTACCTAGTGAAGTTGATATTTTTGCAATCGCTATTGACCCGACTGATCCTAACGTAGTTTATGCCTCATCTCTAGACGGCGACAATGGCAAGATATTCAAGTCGCCCAACGGCTTTGAAGAGACAGTCGAAGAGATCTTGGTGGAGGCTCACGGTGGTTTGGCCTTGGTTGATATTGAGATTGATCACTACGATTCCAGTCGAATCTACGCAATGTCCGAACAAGGTGGTATTTTCCGCAGTAACGACTCCGGCGCAACCTGGTCTGCTATATATTGGTTTGACGGTAATCTGACGGCAATGACAATGAGCCCGACAGACAGCCGCGTATTATATGTAGGGACGGACGGAAAAGGTGTTCTGAAAACAATTGACGGCGGTGATAACTGGACTGAATTGACCGAACAGTTTGAGGAAATCAAAGGGGGGAGTGAGATTTTGGATATCACCAGTGTAACCTCGGATACGGTGTATGCGGCAACCTCACATGGCCTGCTTAGAACTAATGACGGCGGCGCTTCCTGGGAAGTAGTCAATTCACTTCTGGAGCCGGGAGAAGTGGCTGTAGAAACCCTGGTCATACCGCCTGATTCGCCGAACATAATTTATTTTGCTAATGGTTCGGCCCTGCATAAATCAACTAACAGCGGCCAAACCTGGTCTAACTGGCTGCTACCAACTAGTCGGATAATATCGACCTTGGCGATTGATCCTCAGAATTTAGAAATTATCTATGCCGGGGTTGAAAAAATAGAGAAATGAGCTTTTCTAGCAAGGAATTAAGCGAAAAATTAGACAAAGCTGTCGAGCATTTCCAGGCTGAAATCGATAAGCTACGGACCGGCCGGGCTAACCCTGCTCTCCTGGAAGATATTACGGTTGATTACTACGGTACCCCGACGCCGCTTAAACAGATGGCGACGGTGACAACTCCGGAACCACGCATGTTTCTGGTGCAGCCCTGGGACAAACAAGGTGCCCAGGACATTGCCAAGGCTATCCAAGCTTCTGATCTGGGTCTGAATCCCAGCAATGAGGGCGATAAGATCAGGATCTCGCTGCCTCCTCTGACTGCTGAAACACGGCAGGATCTGGTAAAGCAGATGAATGACAAGGCGGAGGAAACCCGGATCGCTATTCGCAATATTCGCGAAGAAGCGATGGATTCTCTGAAGGAAGAAAGCTCGGAGGATACTAAGGAGAGCGGCAAAAAGGAAATCCAGGATCTGGTTGATAAATCCAACCAGAGTGTTGATGAGATGGCGTCTAAAAAGGAGAAGGAAATTACCACTGTCTAACTACTAATCCCGTTCAGCAGTTAAGCTGGCTTTATGATTATTGTTACAATCATCGTTTTCGTCATAATACTTGGTATCCTCATTTTCGTTCACGAACTGGGGCACTTTTTGGCAGCCAAGGGTCTAGGGGTAAGGGTGGAAGAATTTGGTTTCGGTTTCCCTCCCCGGCTGGTCAGGCTTTTCAAAAAAGGAGACACGGAATATACCCTTAACTGGATTCCAGTAGGAGGGTTTGTTAAGATGACCGGTCAGAGTGACTTTGAGGCGGTTGATCAGGAAGAAATCAAGGATGACCCCAAGAGTTTCCTGAATAAGAAACCGTGGAAACGCTTGATAATACTTTCGGCCGGTGTAGCGATGAACTTTGCGCTGGCGGCAGTACTGCTGTCAGTCGGTTTCATGATCGGTCTGCCGGCGGCAGTCGGTGATGACATGCCGGCCAATGCTGAGGTTTTTGATCAGCGTTTACAAATCCTCTTAACCAGTGCTGGCTCGCCGGCTGAGGAAGCCGGACTCAATTCCGGTGATACCATTCTGGCGCTTAATGATTATGTGCCGCAGACCGTTGATGACGTGGTAACTTATGCGAATGAACATAAAGGCCAGGAGATTGAGATGACAGTGGAACGGGGAGACGAAGTCTTTACAGCGCCGGTTGAGGCCCGGGCAGAATCACCTCCTGGCGAAGGGCCTTTAGGGATATCGGTGGCAGAAACCGGCCGGGTCGCGTTTCCCTGGTACGAAGCTATCTGGCAGGGTATCAAGGCAACTGGACAACTTACAGTTGAGATAATCGTGGCATTTGGTCGTTTGATTGCTTCATTGATAACGGCCGGTCAGGTTACCGGTGAAGTGGCGGGTCCGGTTGGGATTGCTGTCCTGACAGGGCAGGTGACTAAGCTGGGGTTTGTTTATATTCTGCAATTTACAGCCCTCCTAAGCATTAACTTGGCGATAATCAATATCTTGCCGTTCCCGGCGCTGGACGGCGGTCATATTCTATTTCTCCTGGTTGAAAAGATCCGGGGAAAGAAAACCGAAAAAGATGCCCGCATTGAAAATATTATTCACCTGATTGGGTTTGCCTTAATTTTCGCTCTGCTAGCCGCTGTGACATATAAGGATGTTGCTCGCTCTTGGGATAAAATTGTCGGCTTCTTTTCATAATAAATACCTATCATGAAAACTTCTCGTCTCTTTGGCAAAACTGTCAAAAAAACTCCCCGGGATATAAAAATTACCAGTCATAAGCTTTTGTACCAGGGCGGTTTTATTCGCGAGCTGGCGGCTGGTCGTTATGATTTCTTGCCGCTGGGCTTTCGGGTTTGGAATAAGGTTCGCCGGATTATTCAGGAAGAAATGGATGCAATCGGTTGCCAGCGGGTGATAACTCCTACTTTGCACCCGATTGAAATCTGGAAAGAAACTAATCGTGATAAAGCCTACGGCGAAGCTCTGATGCGGGTTGAGGATCGGCGCGGGGCCGAGTTTGCAATTGGCGCTACCGCCGAAGGTGTGTTTGTAGACCTTTTCAGTAAATTCCAGCCTTCGTATAAAGAATTGCCTGTTTACTTGTATCAGTTCAGTTCTAAGTTCAGGGATGAAGCCAGGGCGAGAGGGGGTCTGCTGCGGGTGCGTGAGTTCACAATGAAAGATGCCTACTCATTTGACCGGACCGAGGAAGATTTTCTCAAAACCTACGACAAATTCAAACAGGCTTACCTAGATACCGCCAAGCGCCTGGGGCTAGATATCGTGGTGGTGGAATCCGACTGTGGCGAGCTGGGGGGAGATTACGCCCATGAGTTTATGGTGCCAAGCGAAGTCGGCAGTGACACTATCCTTACGTGCAAATGCGGGTACGCGGCTAATGTCGAAGCAGCGGAATTCGTTCGTGATGAAAAGAACGCCAAAGACAAGGAAGGGACAATGAAAGTTCAGGAGGCTAAGCGGGGTCCCACCATTGCCGATGGGGTGAAACTATATAACCAGCCGGCTTGGCGGCAGATTAAAACAGTTATTTACGTCACGGGTGCCGGCGACTATGTCGCGGCGGTCATTCGTGGTGATCTGGAAATAAATGAAGCCAAGTTACGTCTAGCATTGGATACCCATTCACTTCGCCAGGCTAGCGAGGACGAAATTGCCAAACTTGGCAGTATTGTTGGTTTTGTTTCACCGTTGAAAGTTAAGGTGAAAAAGGTAGTTGATCCTTCGCTAAAAACTGCCCGCAATTTTTCAACCGGAGCGGACGAATTTCAGAAAGATACGATTAATGTAAATTATCCTCGCGATTTCCAGGCTGATATTGAAGCGGACATTGCTAATGCTCCTGACAAGAGTGTCTGTGCCAAATGCAAGAAGGGCAAGCTGGAGGCCAAGGCAGCCATTGAGTGGGGAAATATCTTCAAATATGATCATTTTTATACTAAGCCGATGAAGGGGTTCTTTGTCGATGAAGATGGCCAGGAGAAGCCGGCTTGGATGGGCGCTTATGGCATTGGTGTGGGGCGTTCGGTAGCGGCCATTGTAGAAACGAATTACGATGAAAACGGCATAATTTGGCCCAAAGAAGTAGCTCCCTTCCAGGTTCATCTGCTTTCCATCGGCGCGGATAAGAAGGTTGCCAAAGAAGCAGAGGGGGTATATAATAACTTGTTACGTGACAAAATAGAGGTTTTGTGGGATGATCGGGATATTTCTCCGGGGGAGAAATTTGCCGACGCTGATTTGCTAGGCATTCCTATCCGTTTAGTGGTAAGCGCAAAGACAATGAATAGAAATGCGTATGAATGGAAGGAGCGCCTGGCTGCGGATGCTGTTGATGTCTCTCCTCAGGATTTGACTAAAAAAATAAGGGATTATTATAAATAAATGCTAAATCGTGTTTTCGGAAGGTTTTCCAAGAATATGGGTATTGACCTCGGTACGGCCAATACCCTGGTTTATGTTCAGGGCAAAGGGATAGTGATCAATGAGCCTTCGGTGGTTGCGATAAACAAAAAAACCGGCCAAATCCTGGCGATTGGTAATGATGCCAAGCGCATGGTCGGCAAAACACCTTCCCATATTGTCGCTAGCCGGCCTTTAGTGGAGGGTGTTATTTCTGATTTTGAGGTGACGGAACAGATGCTAAGATATTTCATCGAGAAAGTTCACGCCGAGGGTTTCACCCTGGTGCCGCGTCCGCTGGTAGTAATAGGTATACCGTCTGGGGTTACCGAGGTGGAAAAGCGCGCGGTGGAAGATGCGGCTGTCAATGCCGGTGCTCGCAAGGCTTTCTTGATTGAAGAGCCGATGGCGGCAGCCATTGGCTCCAAACTGCCGGTGCAGGATGCAGCCGGTAGCCTGATAGTTGACATCGGGGGTGGGACTACTGAAGTAGCAGTTATTTCACTGGGCGGGATTGTTACCAGCCGGTCACTTCGGATTGCTGGAGATTCCTTGAATGAAAACATTGTTCAATATGCTCGCGATGAATTCAATCTACTCCTAGGTGAGCGCACGGCCGAAGAAATAAAAATATCAGTTGGCTCGGCGCTGGAGCTAGAGGAGCCTTTGGAAGCAGAGATGCGGGGCCGGGATTTGGTTACCGGTCTTCCAAAAAAAGTCATTGTGACCGATGAGCAAATTCGCCACGCAATGTCCAGTACCGTTAGAACCCTGGTTAATAATATCAAGGGTACCATCGAGGAAACCCCGCCGGAGCTGGTAGCGGATATAATGGATAAGGGAATAGTCCTGGCCGGCGGCGGAGCGTTGCTGCGTGGTTTAGATAAGCTGGTGATGCAACAGACAGAAATTCCGGTACACATCGCCGATGATCCTCTGACCTCGGTTGCGCGCGGCACCGGTGTTGTTCTGGAAGACATTGAATCGCTGAAAGAAGTCCTTGTTCCCACTCAATACGAACAAGCTTCGATCACATCATAGTAGACGGCTAATACTGTGCCATATTTTCGTTCGCCAATTCGTTTATTTATAGTGCTGCTGATTGTAGCGGTGGCTTTTTTTATACTCTACGGCCTGGGGATACTGAGCCCGGTAGTGGGAGCGGTCAAATACGTGATTAGTCCGGTCCAGCGTTTATTCACTAATAGCGGCGATGCAGTTGCTGGCTGGTTCAGTTTTGTTGGTGATATCGAGAAAATGGATGAGGATAATGAAAGTATGCGCCAGGAAATTGATCGTCTGCATTCGGAAAATGCCAAGCTCAAAGAAATGGTCCACGAAAATGAGCTGCTTCGGGCTGAGGTGGGTTTCCAGCACGAATTCTCTTATGAGACAGTTCCGGCGGCGGTCATTAGTCGCAGCACCGACCCGGCTTTGAAGGCAATCGAAATAAATGTAGGCGCCAGGCAGGGAGTGGCGGTTGACATGCCGGTGATTGTTTCTGAGGGGTTACTAGTTGGCAGAGTGGTAGAAGTATTCGCCGGGACCTCGACTGTATTGCTGACGATTGATAAACAGAGCAGTATCAATGCTGTTGTCCAGGACACCCGGGCGAATGGAATTGTCCATGGTGAGCACGGTCTTGATTTGAGAATGGAATTGATTCCGCAAAATGAGGATATCCAGCCGGAACAAACGGTGGTGACTTCTGGCCTGGCCGGAATCTACCCAGCTGGTCTTTTGGTTGGTAAAGTCGGGGAAGTAAGAGAATCTCAAAATGCTCTCTTCAAAGAGGCGCGCTTGGATCCAGTGACTGATTTTGACCATTTAGAAATAGTTTTCGTAGTAACGGGGGCTAATTAGATGAGAGTTGCTGTCTTTTTACCAATCATTGCCCTGCTGGCCATTATCCAGGTTACCTGGTCGGAACATTTTGCAGTTAATGCTGTCGTCCCTCAGTTATTATTGGCTTTTTTAATAATTCTTACACTGCGGGAAGGTAGGAAAAAAGGTCTTATCTGGGCTTTTGTCGGTGGCTTGATTTACACTGTTTTTTCTCCGTTCCCTTTCTCTGGTGACCTGATAGCTCTGCTGGCCGCTATCGGTATAATTGGCCTTCTGGGAGAAACAGTCTTTGGTACAACCTCTCCTCTGACAATGATGGGGCAGACCGCAATTGCCACTGCAGTATTTGTCGTCGTGAGAGTATTGTTGGCAAACCTCGCGGCGCAATTTTGGGGAGTTCCTTTGCATCTTTCCTGGGACACGGAAGTTGTTTATCTGTTATGGCTAATAATTTATCAAATTGGGTTAGTCTGGCTTTTCTATTTTGCCTGGGAATGGATTAGTCAAAAAGTTGTCGGCTGGCAGCAGCGCCCAGGGCTAAAGAGATCAAGATTCTTGTAAAATATGGATCCGTTCAAAATAAAAACAAATAACGGAGAGGTTGGGGAAAGGAAAGTAGGTTCTCGCTACCAGCAGGGTTTAGATTGGGAGGAAAGCTTGATGGAGGGAACCGTTGTCGGCGAAGATGAAGAGCCTCGTTTGGAGAATATCCCCGAGAAAAAACGTTTGTTTCTAATGATATTTATAGTGGTTGGTATTTTCTCCCTGCTGTTGTACCGGGCGGCCGATTTCCAGATTGCCCAGGGCGAAGAGATGCGGGCGGCCGCTGAAATAAACCGTGTTCGCAAATTTCCCCTATCTGCCCCCCGCGGCGTTATTTTTGACAGGGAAGGTAATCAATTGGTGGAAAACGTGCCTAGCTTTCAGGTGGTATTAACCCCGGCCGATCTCTTCAATCAGGACGAAGAAAAACAAAAAGACTCCATTCAGAAACTATCTCAGCTAACCGGTTTTAATGGTGAAGAAATAAGAAAAATTGTGGAATCAAGCAATAGCCGTTCTTATGAGCCCAAAGTGGTGATTGAAAAGATTGAAAGAGATCAGGCGCTGGTACTGGAATCAAACCGAGATGAAATTGTCGGGTTCCAGGTAATTAGCAATTCTCGTCGTCAGTATTCCGAAGCTTCGCTTTCCCATATTCTTGGTTATACGGGCATGATAAATGAGGAGGAACTAGCTAAGTATGAGGAAGATGAATCTTATTTTGGGCTTGATTCCATCGGCAAGGGCGGGATTGAAAAATTCTATGATTATGACCTGCGCGGTGTCCCGGGTAGTAAGCATATCGAGGTTGATGCCAGCGGCCGGGAGGAAAACCAGGTGGCGGTCAAAGATCCTGTTCCCGGTCAAAACCTGGAACTAAGTATCGATGTCGGGTTGCAGAATAAAGCTACGGAAAACTTGCAGCACATTCTTCGTACCGGCGGACTTAGAAAGGGAAGCTTTATTGCCATTGATCCCAATAATGGTGAGGTTTTGGCCCTGGTCAGCGAGCCGGGTTTTGACAACAATAAATTTGCCGAAGGGATTTCCACGGAAGATTATAGCGAATTAGCTGATGATCCGGCTCAACCGCTTTTTAATCGGACGATTGGCGGGACTTATGCGACTGGATCAGTGCTGAAACCAATTGTGGGGGCAGCAGCTCTTCAGGAAGGGGTGATTAATGATAAAACGACCGTTGTCGACATTGGCTATCTGGAAATAGAAAATAAATACGACCCATCAATAAAATATCGCTTCTACGGCTGGAATAAAAACGGTCTTGGTCCGGTCAACATATACACTGCTATTGCCCTTTCATCTAATCCTTACTTTTACCAGATTGGGGGGGGCTATCAAGGCTTTGAAGGGTTGGGACCCGAGCTTCTGAGCGACTATCTGAATAAATTCGGATTTGGCAAAAATAGTGGAATTGACATTTCCGGTGAAGCTGAAGGCTTGGTTCCTTCCCGAGAATGGAAGCAGGAGACCTTGGAGGAGCGCTGGAATCTGGGAGATACCTATAACCTTTCAATTGGGCAGGGTTACTTTTCGGCCACTCCTTTGCAAATGGCCAATGCGACGGCGGCAATCGCTAACGGGGGGACTTTGTACAAGCCCCACTTGGCGAAAGCTTTCCTGGATGAGAGCACCGGTGACAGATCTGAACTGGAGCCGGAAGTGCTAAACCAGGGGTTTGTTGATAGAGGGTACATTGATATCATCCGGCGGGCAATGCTGGAAACAGTTGTTAACGATCGTGGAACCGCGCGTTCCCTCCAGGGTTTGCCGGTTTCGGTGGCCGCTAAAACGGGTACGGCTCAATTTCAGGGCTCAACACTGGATCATTCCTGGTTTGTAGCTTTCGCTCCCTATGAGGATCCTCAGATCGCTTTGGCGGTTCTGGTCGAGGAAGGGGGGAGTGGGGCCGAGGCGGCGGCTATCGTAGCTCGTGATACCCTAAACTGGTATTTTGGCGGCCGGCCTGAGGCTGAGCCGGAGGAAGCTGAAGATAACATACCGGAAAATTCGCTAGAGATTAATTAATCCCATTGGATTTTGCGTGAAAGAAACCCAGAATATAGAGAGAGACCTACTTTGGGGGCGTTGGTTATTGCCACGAGTAATCCAGCTAAGCTGGAGAGATTTCGAACTGGTCTTGGCGAGCACTTTCAGGTTGATTTGAGTTCTTTCGCAGATGAAGGTTTGGAAAAGACTGATGAGCCTTACGAGACAGCTCGAGAGAATGCCAGGCATAAGGCATTAACTTACTACCAGCAGTGTCGTAAACCAGTGATTGCTGTTGACGAGGCATTGTTTTTAGATTTTCTTTCCCCTGAAAAACAACCCGGGATTCACGTTAGGCGAATTGGCGGAGGAGAAGAGGTAAGTGATGAGGAGCTTCTTGCTCGGGTCATCAGACTTCTGAAAAAATCACCACCCGGAAATCGCCGGGGGAGATGGCATTTTGCTGTTTGTGTAGTTCGCTCTGAAAATCAGATTGCCGAAGGAGAATTCGAGGAGGAAATAGAATTTTCGACAGAACCTTCGTCGCAAAAGATTCCCGGATACCCTCTTAGCCGGATCGGTATCCGCCCTGAGTTTGGTAAGCCTGGTTCTGAACTTTCTGATGAAGAATCGAAACAGGCAGATAAGAACTACATGAGTAAGGTTCGAGAAATAATCAGCTCGGCTTACGGCTTGCCTGTGGATAACTTTTGACGCTTGGCGCTATTTTTGGTATCATAAATTTGAAGTACTTCCCGCCCGTGCTGGCGGGTTTCCGTTTTACTAACTATGATTTGGCTCGCTGAGCTTTTTTGAAAGCTTGCGAACCTTTTTTAATCAATTGGTGTAATCAAAATGGGTAAAGTTCTAACCCCGGAAGGGTACAAAAAACTGGAAGCGGAGCTAAAGGAGTTGAAGGAAATTCGGCTACCGGAGATTGCGGAGAAAATAAAACAGGCCAAGGAACTTGGTGATCTTAGTGAAAACGCTGAATATCACGCTGCCAAGGAAGAGCAGGCAATTGCTAACGGGCGCATTGCCGAAATATCACAGCTTCTTAAAGGTGGTGAAATCGTGGATCCGGCCGCCAAGCAGGCTGGGGTGGTTTCAGTTGGCTCCTTTGTGCAAGTCAGAAACGGTGATGGTGATAAGACATTCACCATCGTTGGCTCCAATGAATCTGATCCGATGCAGGGCAAGATTTCCAATGAATCGCCGATCGGGGAAGCTCTGCTGGGCAAAAAAGTCGGTGAATCAGTGGAAGTCAAGCTTCCTGAGGGGGTTGTCAAGTACGAAATAACTAATATTGAGTGATATAATATATTGATTTCGATACTTAGCAGCCACCGGAAAGGGTGGCTGCTATATTTTGGCTCTATTTTGCCAAATTTGGCAGTTTTGGTATAATTAGGACAGAACTTTGCCTAGGGAAAGCATTTTAAGTTTATTTATGGAAGACGAAAATTACATCTTGGCGGAGCGCCAGCGAAAGCTCAAGGAGCTCAGAGAAAAGGGTATAGATCCTTTTCCGGGCAAATCCAACCGAACCTACTTAGTTCAGGGTATTTTGCAAAAGTTTAGGGATCTGGAAGGTACCGAGGTGGCAGTTGCTGGGAGATTGCGGGCAATTCGGGCGCACGGCAAGCTTACTTTCATGCAAATCGAGGATGCCTCCGGTGAAATCCAGTTAGCATTCAAGCAGGATGCTATTGGCAAAGACAAATACAAACTGATAAAGAAACTTGATACGGGCGATTTTTTGCAGATAACCGGCAAACCTTTTGTGACCGAGCGGGGGCAGCAGACGGTTGATGTAGCTGATTTTAAGCTGCTTTCCAAATCAATGCGGCCGCTACCGGAGAAGTGGCACGGGCTCAAGGATTCGGAAAAAAGATACCGCCGGCGGTATCTGGATTTGCTGATGAATCCGGAACTGCGTGATACCTTCCGTCGTAAATCAATTTTTTGGAACGCCATGCGGGATTTTCTCAAAGGTCGTGATTTCATGGAGGTGGAGACTCCCGTTTTGGAAAATACCACTGGTGGCGCTGATGCCAATCCATTTGTCACCCACCACGATGCTCTTGATATGGACGTATATTTGCGGATATCCATGGGAGAGCTCTGGCAGAAGCGGTTGATGGTCGGGGGTTTTGAAAAAACTTTCGAAATCGGGCGCCAGTTTCGAAATGAGGGGATTAGCCCGGAGCATTTACAAGATTACACCCAGATGGAATGTTACTGGGCGTATGCTGATTATGAGGACATGATGGGGATGGTGGAAGAAATGTATCGGGAGGTAGCCGAGAACACCTTTGGTAAACTAAAATTCAAAAGTCACGGTTTTGAGATTGACCTTGGCAAAGACTGGGACCGAATTGAATATGTGTCAGAAATACAAAAACAACAAGGCTTGGATATCATGGAAGCTTCGGAAGATGGCATCAAAAAGAAACTGGATGAATTAGGGGAGGAATATGATCCCAAGCTGGGCAAATGGCGGCTGGTGGACCAGCTTTGGAAACACTGCCGCAAAAATATCGGCGGGCCGGCTTTCGTTATCAATCCGCCGGTAGCAATTTCCCCGTTGGCCAAGCGCCTTGATCCTGAATCTGAATTGGTGCAGCGCTTCTGGGTTCTTTTGGGCGGGAGCGAAAACGGCAACGGTTACACCGAGTTGAATGATCCTCAGGACCAGGCCGCTCGGTTTAAGGAACAAGCTAAGCTCAGAGAGGCCGGAGACAAGGAAGCCCAGATGCATGATAAGGATTTTGTTGAGGCTCTGGAACACGGGATGCCGCCGGTAGCCGGGTTTGGCGTTTCCGAGCGCCTATTTGCTTTCCTTCTGGATAGACCAATCCGGGAAACAGTTTTGTTCCCGTTGCTGAAACCAGAGCACTCAGAAGATTCAAAAGATAAAAAATAAATAATTTGGCGGGAGGGCGCCAATGCTAAAACTATGCGTAAAATCTACTTGGGCCTGATGGCAGTGCTGGTAGTATCCGGGATGTTACTACTGCCTATGCTGTCCGAGGCTGCCACTATCAAAAGTGGTGAAAACACCACCTGCGATGAAGAGGTTAACGATGATCTCTACATCAGCGGGGGTACAGTAACGATCAAAAAACCGGTCTACGGCGATGTTAACGCTGTCGGCGGGGTGGTGCTCCTTAGCGACGAAGCTAGTGTGGAGCGTGATCTCAATGTCGGCGGCGGCCAGGTGTGGGTGAATTCCACAGTTGGTGATGATGTTCATGCCACCGGCGGCATGGTCACTTTCAGTAATGAGATCGGTGATGACCTGTTTATTTTTGCTGGAAATGCGGTGGTAGAGGGTACCGTCAAAGGCGATGTTTTTGTGGCCGGCGGCACATTAAGTCTAAATGGTCTGGTTGAAGGCAGTGTTCACTCCGTCGGTGGACAGTTTATGCCGGGTGAAAACATGCATATCATGGGGGATCTGGATTACACAGCTGACGAAGAAGTTACCCTGCCGTCGGGTGCCATGGTAGACGGTACTACCACTTATACTCCGCCCGCGCAGTCTGGCGCCGGAGCCGCTTCCGTTCCCAGCCAGGTCGGATTCTTTTCCGGTTTTGGGGCTTTCCTCGGTTGGGCATTGCCTCTGCTCTTCCTTGTCTCTCTGGTAGCCTTGTTCCTATGGACTTTGTTTGTAGTCTTTGCAGCTCCCCTCAAGACGCGCGATGTTGCTGACAAGCTAGTTGCGCATCCCTGGAAAAGCCTTGGTTGTGGTGTGCTTTTCCTGATTGCAACTCCGATTGTATCACTGATCCTTCTTATCATTATGATAACCTCGCCGATCGGTATATTTGGCTTCATTATCTTCGGTCTCGGCCTGATGCTGGCACCGGCCCTGTTTGCTTTCTTCATTGGTGCTAAGATCATGAAGCTCATCTATAAGAAAACTGACTTAACCAGGCGTGGTCATTTGGTACTAGCGTCCCTGGTTGGAGCTGTTATATACTCATTAGTATTCCTGATACCTTTCTTGGGGCCGCTAGTGATTTTCATTGGTATTATTTTCACCCTGGGTTCTCTCAATCTAGTGGTGAAGCCTTTGATTTTCAAGAAGCGTGACTGGAAGAAGGTGTCAGCTCCGGTTGAGCCGACTGTTTAGTGATTGAATTTTCACCTGGCGCGGATAATCTCCGCGCCGGCGAGAGTTTAATCGAACATCATGGTTGATATAAAGGAAATTCGTGCCAATCCTGGCCGCTATGAGCAGGCTGCCCAAGACAAGGGGATTGAGATTAACATCTCCGAGCTACTTGAAATAGACAAGCGGCGCTCCGATCTGCTTCAAAAAATTGAGGGTATCCGTCATCAGCGCAATGAGCTTGATGACAAGATAAAAACTGCTGACTCGAATAAGCGCGGTGATTTTATTACTGAAAACAAAAAGCTGAAAGCGCATTTAGCCGACCTTGAGCCGGATCTCAAAGAAACTGATCGCCGTTATCAAGAGCTGATGATGTTAGTACCGCTGCCGCAGTCACCGGACACGCCGGTGGGTAAAGATGAATCAGCCAATAAAGAGATAGCCAAAGTCGGCGAGCCGCCGCAGTTTGATTTCAAATTCCGGGATCACGTTGAGCTGGGCAAGCGGCTTGACATTATTGATATGGATAGCGGCGTCAAGATCTCCGGCAATCGCGGTTATGTGCTCAAAAACGAAGGAGTCCTGCTGCAGCTGGGAGTTTTGTGGCACGCGCTGAAAAAAATGATTAGCAAAGGATTCACTCCTGTAATTCCACCGACTCTGATCAGGGAATTCGCGCTTTTTGGAAGCGGTCATTTTCCTTTTGATACGGACAATATTTACCGAGTAATTGAGCAGGAGCACTTAAACGAGGTGCGCAAGAGTGATCCGCTGTTTTTGGCCGGGACCTCGGAGCCGGCACTGCTAGCCATGCATTCCGGGAAAACATTCGAAGAGAAGGATTTGCCGATTACCGTCACCGGTTTTTCACCCTGCTATCGTTCTGAAGTCGGCAGCTACGGCAAAGACACTAAAGGCTTATACCGCGTTCGTGAATTCTGGAAAGTCGAACAAGTGGTAATTTGCCGCAACGACCCAGCCGAATCGGAAAAATGGCTGAATGAGCTGAGAAATATCTCCGAAGATATACTTCAGGACCTGGATCTGCCTTACCGAGTGGTGCAAAACGCCACTGGTGATATGGGGGCGGGAAAATTCAAGATGTTTGATATCGAGACCTGGATGCCAAGTCGCCAGGCCTACGGAGAAACTCACTCTGATTCTAATCTTCATGACTGGCAGGCGCGGCGCCTTAAAATCAGATATAAGAATAACGAGGGAAAGACCGAGTTTTGCCACACACTCAATAACACGGGTATAGCTTCGCCGCGCATTCTGATTCCGCTGCTGGAGAATCACCAGCAGGCTGACGGCAGTGTTAAAATTCCCAAGGTCTTACGTCCTTATCTTGATACCTCGCAGCTAAAGCCCAAAGTATGATTATTGCGATTGACGGTCCGGCCAGTTCCGGTAAAGGAACCGCGGCCCGGGTCCTGGCCAGGCAGCTCAAGTTTCGCCATATTGACAGCGGCGCCCTTTATCGCGTCGTTGCTTTTTACGTGTTCAATATGGAAATGGATCCGGCCAACACCGCCGCAGTGGTTAAAATTCTGCCCAAGATCGAGGTAGAAGTGAAGCCTGGTTCCAACCGAGATATGATTATTTCCCGGGGGCGTGACATTACAGACGAAATTCGCTATCACCTGATATCAGACGTGTCTTCTCAGATAAGTAAAATTCCGCAAGTTCGGCGTTGGGTTAACAATACTGTTCGCAAATTTGCTCGCCAGTCCAGCCTGGTGGTTGAGGGGAGGGATATCGCCACGGAGGTTTTTCCGGACGCAGACTACAAGTTTTATCTTGATGCCAGTTTGGAGGAGCGGGCGCGCCGCCGCCATCTCGAATTGAAACAGAAAGGGTCCAAAATCACTCTAGCGAAAGTCAAGAAAGACCTGGCGGTGCGTGATGAACGTGATAAAAACAAGCCACAGGGAAAGCTGCAGCTAGCGCCTGATGCCATTTATATTGATTCTACCAACATGACACCGGAAAAGGTTGTCGCTTTTATGGCTTCCAAGATTAAGGCGAAGTCTAATCAGGCTAAGCCTAAAAAGATTTAGTTGCCTATGGTTGCTGCCAGAAAAACCAGGCGATTACCCCGCGACGTTCAAAAAGAAGTAGCGCGGCGCCGGTCCAAGATAATTGAAAGGACTCCGGCGACAAATCCGCGTAACAGCCGGCTGGGGAAGGCCCAGCGCTTAGTATATGCGGTTCTGGCGGCAATTGTAGTCGTTATTGCTATTTTCATACTGTTCTTTTCCGGAACATTCCGGGCCCAAAAAGTTGTCGTGGTGGGGACGGAAAATATCAGTGACGACCGGATTGAAGAAATTATTCACGAGACCGGCGAAGGTAAATACTGGGGGTTTATCCCGCGTGACAATGTTCTGGTTTTCAATACCAAGCTGGCAGAAACCGAGCTCAAAGATGAAATTGCGCAGATTCGCTCGGTTACAATAAAGCGGCAGATGCCGGATATTCTAAAAGTCTATGTGGAAGAACGCGACCCAGTAATAATTTGGGAAACAGACGGGAAGAAATATTATCTTGACGTAGACGGCGTAGTCAGTAAGGATATAAGTGGAAACCCCGAATTGGAACTGCCGGTTATCAAGGATCTTTCTAATAAACAAGCGGTGGCCAGGGAACAGCTGGTGTCAGAAAATTTTGTCAGTTTCATGACCGAATTGGTAAATACTTTCAACGAAGAAACCGGACTGGAAATCGCGGAAATATTGACTCCCTCACCGCTGTCTCGGGAAATCCATGTCAAGACTTCTGAAGGCTGGTTGATCTATTTCACCTCGGCTCGCACCTTGTCCAGCCAGTA
Organism: uncultured Candidatus Saccharibacteria bacterium; assembly: GCA_964559275.1. Taxonomy (GTDB): domain Bacteria; phylum Patescibacteriota; class CALEFQ01; order CALEFQ01; family CALEFQ01; genus CAZLGC01. Next base: position 31,638 of record CAZLGC010000001.1, on the reverse strand, counting down.
CGAGAAACTGCTTTTGATAATAAACAAAGAAATCCCGGAGGGGGAGCGAGGTAACCTAGAATATATAGACCTTAGAATTCAGGATAAAATTTACTATAAATAATGTTTTGGGCTTTCATCGGCGTCATTATCGGAATTATCGTCGGGGTGGTGTCTAAATTCTCCATCCCGCCGGAATTTGCCCGCTACACAGCGGTGGCGATTTTAGCAATGGTTGATTCCATCTTCGGTGCCTGGCGGGCAGAACTGGTGACCCGGCATCAGTACAAAACTGATTACACTTTCAAGGGACCGGGTTCTAAGCAGAAGCGTGATAAATATGATCCGGTTATTTTCATTTCCGGGTTGGTATTCAACACTGCCTTGGCGACTGCCTTCACATATTTGGGCGACCGGTTGGGCCTCGATATTTACCTGGCGGTTATCGTCGTCTTCACTTGGCGCATTTTCATGAATTTGGGCGTGGTGCGCCGTGTGTATCTGGCTCGCTGGCGTAAAAAAGAAATGCCGGTCAAAGCATCTTCCATTGACTCTAAGTGAAAAATTTGCTATAATACTACTGAACATAAAAAATTCTTAATTGAACAAAAATTATGCCTCCAGAAAGCAAATCTGATCCCGAGCAAGCTCAGGCAGAAGCTGGTACAGAACAAGCGCCTGAGGCGGCTCAGTCAGAAACCGAAAAGCGCTTTGCGGAGATGGATCCGGAAGAAGCTTTTGACAGGGTGGCCCAAGGCGTAAAAGATGCCGCAACCAGTGCTAAGAAAAAGGCTGGTGGTCTTTTGAAGCGCCTGGGCAAATGGGGAAAGAAAAAGATAGGTGGCGGAATCGTCAAGGGTGCTCGTGGTGTTGAAGCTACTGCCGATGGTTTTCGGTTCGCCAAAGATGTGACCAAAGAAAAAGCTCGGAAGGTCGGCGATTTCTTACAGCACGAAACCTCCAAAGCCACTTGGGAGAAACGCTACAATTCCGCTAGTGAAGCGGTGAAGAAAAAGGCCGACGAGTACTGGGAGTCACTTACCGACTGGGATTCCAGCCCGGCTCTGACTGCTGGTAAGCTGGCGGTTGGTGCCACGGTGGAAGCCGGTAAGGCCGGGGCCAGAAAAGTCGTTGAGACCGGCCAGGCGATGAAAGAAGGTGTTATCAATACCGCTGAAGCAGTCGCGGACTGGAAAGAACGTCAGATTGAGGCTGTCCAAACTCGTTTTGAAACCGCGATGGATAACATTGATTCGCGTCGGGAATCCGGATTGCAGGAGAGAGTTGACAGGGCCCAGGAAGTCGCTGATAAATTGATGGCAGCTCAAAGCAAAGTTGAAGAACTAGGCTTAGCTGATGTACCTTTTTTCTCCAAGGGGAAGAAGAAACTAGACCGAGCTGTCAAGCGCAAGGGCGGTTTATTGGCTAAACTTACCAGTCGATTAAAAAGAGTTCAGCAGCGTAGAGCAGGCAGGACTCGAGTCCCGCAAGAAGGTGAGTAGAAGCCTAGAGTATAAACAAGTAAACTAAAGACAAAAATATGGCAAACGCTAACGATGATGATGCCAAAAAAGCAGCTGAAGAAATAGAAAAAGTTGTTGATGAGGCGAATGCCGAAATGGACAAGATTGAGAAGGAAGAGAATGAAGACGCCGAAGCGGCCGATATGGTTCGCGAGGCTCTGGCCACCGAAACCCAAGAAGAACTCAAGGATATTGAAGAAGATCTAGATAATGTTGATCGCAAGGTCTCCGATGATCAGGGCTTGGAGAAAGCTCGTAAAGAGCTCTAAGGCATCTAAAAATACCCCGTCCAAATGGCGGGGTATTTTTATTGACAAAACAAAGACCTTGTGTTAGTGTAAAAAGTTCTTCGGAAAGGAGGAAATAAGACATGATTTTGTTACTGATTGCGGCGACTTTTGGAGCAGGATTGTGCTGGCTGGTGCCGGCCAATATCCTGGTCCCGATCTGGTTTTCCCTCCTGATTTTGTCGCTGGCGCCGCACACGGTGCCAGGCGCATTCCGGGAGCGGAAGATGAAGTTCAGCGAGGCACTAGCTTCGCTGGTGAACGACGGATGCCTGGTCGGCATCATCGTCGGAGCCGTGGGCCGCGGTTTGGGCACTCTCTTACTGGGTGCTTAATGAACGAAAGAACAGGCCACCGTGTAGACGGGGGTGTAGTATCCAACCAAAATACTCGCCCCCGTTTTTGAATCCAAAAACTTGATTTTAAGAGCTAAATAGGGTAGAATGACGTTGCTTTTCAAAGCTAAGTTTAGTTACTAACTAAGCGAATTTGAGTTATATCTATGGAGAAAACTGATCGGCTACCGTTTTGGAAAGATCGCTTGCTCATAAACTTCATCGGAATTGGGCTAGCTTTGAATATAGTTTTGTGGATAATGATGTCAGTTCAGATCCCAGCAGGCTCCGGTGAGATTCCTCTGCACTATTTAGCTAATTTTGGTATTGATATTTGGGGGGAACCGAGTCAGTTGTACGCACTGGCGGGGATCGGATTGGTAGTTTTGGCTACCAATGTCGTGCTCGGGATTCTAATCTATCGGGCAGAAAGATTGGCAGCGCGGATCCTGGCCGCCGGCGCGGCGATGGTGCAACTGATTCTACTTGTGGCTGCCATTTTCATTCTCAATATCCAATAATTTTACATTTGCGTTAATCATATGTCCTGGTGGAACCCTTTAAATCGTCCGACTCTCTACCGTTTACTGGAAATTTTTCCGGCGGCTTGCAGTTGGGCAATTCTGTTGCTATGTGTGATCCTTGCTTTTATAATTCCGGTTTGGGTAGCGATTTTTGTAGTCTGTTTTGCTTTATATTGGCTGATCAGGATATCTTACCTCACGTATCACTTGGTGGCCGGGTTTCGGCAAATGAAGAAGAATGTGCAGATTGACTGGTTAGCCCGCGTAAAGAAGGTTAAAAAACGTGACTGGCAGGAGTATTATCATTTAATTATTTTACCGGTAGCCAGTGAGGTGGCGGTTATCGAATCCACCTTCGAGGCACTGGCCAAGGCGAATTATCCGCTGGATAAATTTATTGTGGTGCTGGCCTGCGAGGATAAATTCTGGGAGGGTACCGGGGCGGTGGCGAAAGAAATGAAACGGCGCTACGAAAAGGTTTTCCACCATTTTGCCATTACTCGGCATCCACCTGGGCGGCCGCATGAAATACCCGGCAAGGGTTCGAATGAGGTTTGGGCTGCCAAGAAGGTCAAACCATATATTGACAAGGAAAAGATACCTTACGAGCGGATAATGGTTTCAGTTTTTGATATTGATACTCAAATTCACCCGGAGTACTTCGGGCGCCTGGCCCATGCCTATCTAACCCATCCCCGCCCGGAGCGAGCCAGTTATCAGCCAATCCCGATGTTCAACAACAACATCTGGGATGCACCCTCACTGGTCAGGGTGGTGGCGACTTCAACAACTTTCTGGCAACTGATGGAACAGGGGCGGCCGGAGCGTCTGGTCACCTTTTCCAGCCATAGCATGAGTTTCAAGGCTCTGGTTGATGTTGGTTTCTGGGCCACGGATCATGTCTCGGAGGACTCACGTATTTTTTGGCAGTGTCTTTTGCACTACAACAGCAAATACGAAACCGTTCCTTTATTCTTCCCGGTTTCTATGGACGCTTGCCTGGGAGAAAATTATTGGCAGAGCCTGGCAAATCAATACAAGCAGCAGCGACGCTGGGCCTGGGGAACTGAGAACCTGCCCTACGCTATTTATAATTTCATAAAAAAAGGTAAGAAATTTCCGCTGGGGCCGAAACTTCTTTACTCCTGGTATCTGGTTGACGGGGCCATTTCCTGGGCCACGAGCGCGATCATTATTGCTGTTGTCGGGTGGTTGCCGCTGTGGGCGGGCGGAGAGGCGTATACCAGCACGGTTTTTGCTCAATCACTGCCGCAAGTCGTCCAGATTCTGATGACTTTTGCGATGATCGGCATGGTTTCGCAGATGTTCGTGACTCTGTTGGTCCTGCCGCCCCGGCCGCGCCAGTATTCTTTTTGGCGGCACACCGCGATGTTTTTCCAGTGGATATTGCTGCCGATTTCAACTATATTCTTCGGCTCTTTTGTAGCCCTGGATGCCCAAACCAGGTTGATGCTGGGTAAGTACATGGGATTTTTCCTGACCCCGAAAGCGCGCGTCCAGAAAAGTGGCAAGGCCTCGGTTGCAGCGGAAACCAATGTTAAGACGGTAACTAGCAAAAGCTAATATGGAAAAGTGGCTCGCTTTCTACGTCATACCTTTCATCGTGGCCTGGTTGTTGAGCTTTGCTTTGACGCCCTTGATGAGAAAGTTGTCACGGCGTTGGAAGGTTCTGCATCCGGTACGAGAAGGGCACCGTCAGGATATTCACAAGAGGCCAATGCCACTCTTGGGTGGGTGGGCGATTATCATCTCTTTTTTTATACTGGTCGCTTACTATGCGTTGGCCACCGATTATCTAGTTGGTGGCTTTTTGTTACCCAAATATCTCTGGGGAATTTTGGTCGGCGGTATTATTCTGGTAATCGGTGGGACAATTGATGACAAGTATGACCTCAAACCGGCCTGGCAATTGATTGCACCGATCCTGGCGATTATTGTTATCATTGTTAGTGGAATCGGAATAGACTTCATTCGCAACCCGGTGGGGGAAAGCTGGCAACTAGATACTTTTACGACCACACTATTCACAGTTGATGAACTGCCCTACCGAATCGTTTGGCTGGCTGACATTTTTACGATTATTTGGATGCTGGGAATGATCTTCACAGTAAAATATTTGGATGGCGTTGATGGCCTGTCTTCCAGTGTTTTGTCAGTTGGTTTTCTAACGGTCTTCTTCTTGAGTTTGACTCAAGAAGTCAGCCAGCCCGAAACCGCTTTTTTGGCGATTGTTATGGCCGGCGCCACGCTTGGTTTTTGGCCGTACCATTTTCCGCGGGCCCAGCTTTTTATTGGTGAAGGAGGAGTGCTCTTTTTGGGTTTTATGTTAGGGCTGCTGGCGATCCTGAGCGGTGGTAAAATCGCCACCGCCCTGATGGTTATGGGCCTGCCGATTATTGATACCGCTCGCGTTATCATCGGGCGTTTACTCCGGGGCCAATCGCCGTTTAAGGGTGACGATACTCACTTGCATCATATGCTCCTAAAGCTGGGGTTAAAATCCTGGCAGGTCGTAATGGTTATAACTATTCCCTCGTTGATATTTGGTATTCTAGCGGTGGTTTTGCAGGGATACGATAAATTTATGGCTTTGCTGATTCTATTTCTGGCGATGGTCGTCTTTGTCAGTATCCTGGGGATTAAAGTTACTAAGCTGGCAAATCGCGTTCCGCATCTTGACTCCACCCCTTAATTTTGTTATTCTATTCGAAGTAATATTAACTATCCAATATGTTTGCAATTATTGAATCAGGCGCCAAGCAGTACAAGGTCGCCAAGGGTGACGAAATCAAAGTCGAGCTTCTACATAAGAAAGATGGCAGCAAGGTTACTTTCAAGCCGCTTTTTATTTGGGATGGTAAAAAATCCATGATTGGCAAGCCTTACGTTTCCGGAAGGAGCATTGAGGGCAAAGTTCTTGAGGCCGAAGTCAAAGCTCGTAAAATCCGAATTGTTAAGCACAAACCCAAGAAACGCTATCGCAAAACTATGGGTCATCGGCAGCGCCATACAGTCGTTGAGATAACTAAAGTCTAGCATCAATAAAAAACGGGGTCGGGTATTACCCGACCCCGTTTTTTATTAGTTGTATTCTTTCCGCCCTTCTAGGGCTCGGCTCAAGGTAGCTTCATCAGCATATTCCAGGTCGCCGCCAATCGGCAGGCCGCGGGCAATCCGAGTCACTTTTAATCCCAGCGGCTTGAGTTGCTTATAGATAAACAATGAGGTCGCTTCACCTTCGGTGGTCGGGCTGGTTGCTAAGATGACTTCCCTGATTCCATCGGATTTTACCCGATCCAGTAATTGTTCAATTGTTAGGTCTTCTGGTCCGATGCCGTCAATCGGTGAGATGATTCCCTGTAGGACGTGATACAAGCCGTCATATTCATGAGTCTTTTCTAGAGCCACGACATCCAGTGGTTCGCTGACAACACAAAGCTTGCGGTTATCCCGTCCCTTGTCACTGCATATTGGGCAGGGGTCATTTTCAGTAAAATTATGACAGCGGGAACAGGTATTGACTCCTTGGCGTAAATTGCGAAAACTTTCGGAAAAAGAATTCAGTTCGGATTGGTCTTGCTTGAGTAAATAAAAAGCCAGCCGCTCGGCTGATTTTGGGCCGATGCCGGGCAGGCTGGCCAGCTTGGCAATCAGTTCTTCAATTGAAGTCGGTAGTATATTCACGTTATTGCAGATCGGAAAGTGATATTTCGCCGGATTGGACCTTGGCCATTACTGCTGCCTGTATTTCCTTGTCACAGTTATTAAAAGCCTCGGCAATTGCGGACTCGAGTGGTTCCTTGTTCTCGAGGGTCAGCAAGCTCGGGTCAATTTCAACACTTTTGACCGCTTTTTGTCCGTCCACGGTAATTTTGACCTTGCCCTGGACAGCTTCCCCGCTGGCCTCTATCTGACCCATAGCCTTCTTTATGGCCTGGGCTTTTCGCAGTTGATCAAACATTAGTTGTGTTTTTTATCTAGATTAGTGAAACTGATATTTTTTTCATTAAAGAAAAGCTCGACCTGACCCACCGGGCCGTTGCGGTGTTTAGCCACCATTATATCAGCAATATTGCGGCGGTCAGTTTCGGGATTTTCTCTTTCCTCACGATATATGAATAATACCACATCGGCGTCCTGCTCGATAGACCCGCTCTCGCGCAGGTCGGATAGCTTAGGTATTTGTGGCGAGCGATTTTCTACAGCTCGGGAAAGCTGGGACAAGGCCAGTACCGGGATGTTCAGTTCTCGGGCCAGGCCCTTGAGAGCGCGCGAAATTTCGGAAACTTCCTGAACGCGATTATCGGAACTGCTGCCGCTGGTACCACCCTCCATCAGCTGCAGATAGTCTACAACCAGGAAGCCGAGGTTGTGCTCGAGCTGGAGACGGCGGGCTTTGGTTCTGATTTCCATAACGTTGGAGGCGGCGCTGTCATCGATGTATAAGGGGGCGTCAGAGAGAATGCCCATGGCTTCGCCGATGCGGGAAAAATCATCGGAGGTATTTGTGTTGCCGAGTTTGCCGGTGCGCATTTTCCAGCTATCGACCTTAGCCTCCGCGCATAGCAAGCGGTCGACTAATTGTTCCTTTGACATCTCGAGGCTGAATACACCGACAGGGACTTTTTCGCGGACGGCGACATGGCGGGCCACATCCAGGGCTAGAGCGGTCTTACCGACTGAAGGGCGGGCTGCCAAGACTACCAAGTCAGAATTTTGCAGGCCGGACAGGATATTATCTAGGTCAGCAAAGCCGGTGGGGAGGCCGCGCATCTTGCCGCTGCTTTTGTGAAGCTCGTCAATGCGGTCAAAGGCTTCAACTAGCACGTCTTTAAGGGGGATGAATTTATCTTTGAGGTATTTTTGGGAAACACCGAAAAGTTGCTGTTCGGCTTTGTCTAAAACATGCTCTATTTCTTCGTTTTCCTGGTAGCCCAGGTCGGAAATATTGCTGGCCACGCTTATTAGCCGGCGCAGAGTTGCTTTGGTGCGCACAATTTCGGCATAGTGGTTTACATTGGTAGCCGTTGGCACCGCGTTTACCAGTTTGGTAAGATAGGTCGAGCCACCGACGTTTTCAAGCTGTTTCTTCTCTTTCAGCTTGTTGGAGAGGCTGAGTACGTCAATCGGGTCACGGTGTTCATAGAGCTCAAGCATAGCCTCGAAAACCTGACGGTTTTTGGAGGCATAGAAATCATCAGCGGTAACGGCATCAGCAACTTTTACGATTGCGTCTTTGTCCAACATAATGGAGCCGAGTAATGATTCCTCGGCTTCGATGCTCTGGGGCGGTAATTTTGTGTCAGGAGAGTTTGTCATCGACATTTAAGTATATCAGAGGGGGATGACCCCAGCAAGGGTTTGTGCGGCGATATTTTACCCAGCTTACCCACCAAACTTTACACATTGACATTGCCGTGATTATCGGTATAATATAAGTGCAATTAAAGTTCTGATAATGGCTTACCGAATTGTAAGCTGGGTTTTGAAGAAGCTCAGAAATCTGGAGCAAGTGGTGCTGGCGCGTCCGGCCAAGCAGTTTTTGGATAGCAAAACGTCTGATTACACGGGCCTGGTGGCTGATTTGTTGCGCCATCCGGATGTTCAGTACACTCGCAATATTGATCAACACAAATATCATACCCGGTTTGAACACATGATGCTGGCCAGCAAGTTCGCCTATTATTTTGCTACTAAAACGGGTGCGGATGTTAAAACCTGTGTGCGGGCTGCTGCCATCCACGATGTCTGGACCAAAGGCATGTATTCCCAGCCAGCGGTTGAATTTGCCAAGAAGATCGGCGAGCCGCCAGCTGTTCAACAGGCTATTGCCACCCACATGGTTTTTAACAATCCCCCCAAAGACAAAAATGGCTGGGTAGTGGCGTTTGCGGATGAATGTGCCTGGGGAGTAGAAACCCTGGAGTTACTGCGTTTGTCGCTCAAGGATATTCTGGGATTTCTGGCGGCGCTGTCACCAGTTAACCTGAAGTAGGCACCTTAGCTTCAAGCCGGTTCAGGATATCTTCTAATTCAGCCAAAGCCTCGACCCGGACTAACTCTGCCCGCCACGCGGCGGCGTTTTTTATTCCTTTGATGTACCAGGCCAGGTGTTTGCGCATTTCCTGAAGTCCGAATTTCTCGTCCTGGCGGTACTCTACTTGTAGTTTGGCGTGCCGGCGCATTGTCTCTATCTTCTCGGGCCAGCCGGGTTGGTAATCCGGGTCTTTGATTTGTTTGAACACAAAAGGGTTGCCGCGAGCAGCCTGGCCGATTACGGTTGCCAGGCAGCCTGTTTGGGCGATTGCCTGTTCGTGAGTCTCGCGATCAATAATGCCGCCGTTGGCAATGACTGGGATGCTAAGATTAGCTGCAACTTTGCCGATGGTGGCCAGGTCAACCGGACCGCTGAAAAGCTCGGTTTGCAGGCGTCCGTGGATAATAACTACGTCGGCGCCGGCTTGCTCCAGGCGGGGAGCAAGCTCTAAGATATTTGGCTGGCGCACGCCCAGTCTAGTTTTCACAGACAAGGGAATATTGCCCAGGGCCGACTTGACGGCCGAAGTTATATCAGCTGCCAATTTATGATTATCCATCAAGGCAACGCCGCTGCCGTTTTTCATTACCTTGCGCATAGGGCAGCCCATATTGATGTCTATCCCGTCCGGAGCAAATTTAGCAGCTATGATTTTTGCCGCTACTGCCATTTTCTTAGGTTCATTTCCGAAAATCTGCAAAATTATCGGCCGCTCGCTGTCTTTGAGGCGGGCATACTCCAGGCTTTTGGAGCCGGTGATCCAGGATTCAGTTTGCAAATCCCAGATTTCCTGATTCTGGTTGTGGCAGACACCGGCGGCGCTAATCATTTCACTCATCACAAAATCAGCTCCACAATCTCGACAGAGCTGACGGAAGGGAGAGTCGGTAATCCCGGCCATAGGGGCTAGGCCGACTGCACCTGGTTCAAGTTTTGTCCATAAACTCATTTTCTCTTCCAAGCCGTGCCCTCAGGTGAATCTTTTATCTCCACTCCTTTTTGCAAAAGTTCCTCTCTGATTTGATCGGCCTTGGTAAAATCCTGGGCCGTCCGGGCTTGGTCGCGGGCGGCGATAAGTTTTTCAATTTCCGCTTCGGTGATTTCACCGGCCAGTGGCTGGTATTCCAAAACGGCTAAAACCTTGTCAAATTTTTTCAGAAGCCTTGTTATCTCCTG
>CAZLGC010000001.1:0-21656 GCA_964559275.1 uncultured Candidatus Saccharibacteria bacterium | reverse complement strand
ATTCCAAAACGGCTAAAACCTTGTCAAATTTTTTCAGAAGCCTTGTTATCTCCTGGGCGCCATCTTGTCCGAGTTTGTTCTCATCCGCCAGCGCGTTAGCGTCTTTGATCATTTTGAAAATCGCATCCAGGGCTTGGGGAGTATTGAAGTCGTCATCCATCGCGGCTGCAAATGCCGCTTCGGTTTCGCTGACTAGCTTGGATACATCTAGTCCGTCTCCGGTTATGCCCTGCAATCTCTCGTAGAAATCAACCAGTCGGTTGAGTTTGTCACGAGCAGTGGCCAGGGCTTCCCAGCTGAAATTAGCTTGCGAGCGGTAGTGGCCGGAGAAAAGCCAGAGGCGATAAACTAGCGGTGCAAACCCTTTTTCCTCGAGATCATCCAGGGTATAGATATTGCCCTTTGACTTAGACATCTTTTGGCCATTGATCAAGATGAACTTCATGTGCATCCAGTAGCGGGCAAACGGTTTGCCGGTAGCGCTTTCTGACTGCGCGATTTCGTTTTCGTGGTGGGGAAAAATATGATCTTCGCCGCCGATGTGGATGTCGATTGAATCGCCCAGGTATTTGGTACTCATTACAGAGCATTCAATGTGCCAACCGGGATAGCCGGTGCTCCAGGGAGATTCCCACTTCATCAGGTGATCAGGCGGAGCTTTCAGCCACAGTGCAAAATCGCCGGGATTCTTTTTGTCCGGGTGCGGCTCCAGTCGCAACCCGGTTGTTATCTTGTCAGGTGTCTTGCCGGATAATTTGCCGTAGTCTGGGAATTTGGTTATGTCGAAGAAGACATTCCCGTTTTTTTCATAGGCAACGTCTTTGTCGAGCAAAACCTGGATAAATTCAATCATATCAGAAATGTGTTTGGTGGCGGCGGGATATTTATGGGCGGCCTCGATATTTAGACTGCGGGCATCTTCCATAAATTTGTCAGTATAAAATTTGGCAATTTCTGTCGGAGTCTTTTTCTGTTCTCGGGCAGCTTTGATGATTTTATCCTCGCCTTGCTCGGTGTTGGCATCGTCATCAGTTAAATGTCCGACATCGGTAATATTCATGGTTTGGCGAACCTCATAGCCGCTATATTCTAAGTAGCGACGCACAAAGTCTTCGCGCACGAAAGTGGCGAAATTACCGATATGGGCAAACCAGTAAACCGTTGGTCCGCAAGTGTAGAGACTGGCTTTGCCTTTGGCAATCGGCTTAAAAACTTCCTTTTTCTTGGTAAGTGTGTTGTAGATTTTGAGAGCCATATTACTTGAAAGATAGCACAAAACAGGGTTTTTCGCAATTAATCAGTTTTATGATATAATAATGGCGGTGTTTGCGGAACTGACCCGGTTCTAAGTTTTTGGTTATTGGGTATCATTGTTCCAAATTACTAACTATAAAGACGAATCTATGCCAAACGATTCATCTGGATCTATAGATGATTTACTAAAGGGGAAGAGGGAGCAGGCTCCGGTTGAGCCGGCACCAACTCCCGAAGCGGCTCCTGTTCCCGAGCCTGAGCCGCCGGCGCCGGAAGCTCCGCCCCCGGAACCTAAACCGGAGCGACCGGAGACATTAGCGGAAGATATTATCGGTAACAAAGAAAAAGAATCTAAGATGGAAGGCGAGGGGCCAAAATCGCAACCGGCTACCGCGATGGATGATAGTACGACTGCGACCAAGTCTGCAGCACCAACGGTCACAGACGCCGACCTAAAAAATATTAAAAATCTTCCCCAGGAAGATCAGGTGAAGATGCTTTCCGAAATGGTGATGACTGACGGTCTGGAAAAAGCGATCGCGGTTATCAAGAGATTGCAGAATCCTTATCTGTATGATCTTTTACACGATACACTGGTTGACGAACTGTACCAAAAACTGAAAGGTCCAAAATTGGATAAGTAGTCTTAGCGTAAAACAAAAATGCCGGAAATTTTGGAAACATTAATGAATTCTCCCCTGGCGATGGCGGCGATGGCCGGCTTAGGGGTGCTTTGTATTGTGGTTGCGGGAGTGATGCTCAGCGTGTACCGGAAAAAGGTTACAGTCCACGACTTATTGGATACCGTTTTACTGGCAGTTTCTGTTCCTAAGGAAGTTTCCGAAAGAGAAGAAGACGCGAAGAAGCAGGAGAAGGAGCTGATCTCGGTCGGTGAGCAATTATACGCCAGCATGGGATCACTGCTGGCGCAAAAAACTCCCTTTTTGGCGCCTTCTATCCATTTCACTTTTGAGGTGGCGACGATTGAGAAGCAAATTTATTTCTTTGTCAGTACACCTCGTAAATTTGCCGAGTATGTTCGCAAAGCCGTCAATGCTCAGTATCCCAAGGCAGTTGTTGAGGATGTAGAGGATTACAATATTTTCACCCCTAAAGGCCATGCTGCGGCGATGGAGCTGAAACTAAGAAACGATGTTATTTACCCGATCAAGACCTATCAGAAGATGGAAACAGACCCGCTCAGTATGTTGACAAATTCTCTGAGCAAGCTGGGTGAAGGCGAGGGCGCGGCTGTTCAAATTGTGTTTCGCCTGGCCCCGAAAGGCTGGCGCAAGCGCGGCCTCAAAATAGCCAAGAAAATGATGATCGGCCGGGAGCCGAAAGGTTTTATGGATGAGGCCAAATCTCTGGTAGAAAAGGAGGTTGAGGGGATGACGACTTCGGAGCAGGTGCAGCAGAAAGTGAAGGAGGAGAAGCAGGAGGAGAGGCAGCGCCTAACCCCTCTCGAAGAAGAGAAGGTGAAATCAATTGAAGAGAAAGCAAACAAAACAGCCTTTGAAACCAAAATCAGGATTGTTGCTTCGGCGGGCTCTAGGATGGCGGCTCAGCAGCACCTGGCGAACATCTTCAATTCTTTTGCTCAGTTCGATGTGCCCGAAGCCAACGGTTTTGCCAAAGCCAAGATCCCTGAGAAAAAAGTTATAAATAATTACATTTTCCGCGATTTTGGCGCGCCACTCAAAATGTTCCTAAATACGGAAGAGCTTACTAGTGTTTTCCACCTGCCAATTCGGACCACGGAAACCGCCGCTATTAAACGGCTCGAAGCCAAGCAGGCCCCGGCGCCGGCCAACGTTTCTCCCGAGGGTGTTCTTATCGGAATCAATGTTTATCAAGGTGAGGAGCGTGAAATCCGGATCGGGCAGAAGGATATGATGCGTCATTTCTATATTATTGGTAAGACTGGTGGTGGTAAATCTGTCTATGAATCAAATATTGCCCGTCATTTCATTGAGCAGGGAAAAGGTGTTTGTGTGGTTGACCCGCACGGTGATTTGGTGGACGATATTTTAGCAACTATGCCCAAGGAGCGAGCCGAAGATGTTATATATTTTGACCCCAGTGATGTCGATCGCCCGATGGGTCTCAATATGTTGGACTATAACCCGGATTATCCGGAGCAGAAGGATATGGTGGTTGGCAATATGATCCGAGTATTTGAAAAACTTTTCCCGCCGGAAATGATCGGACCGATGTTTGAGCACCAGATGCGTAATGTTATGCTGACCCTGTTGGATGATCCTAAAAATCCGGGTACGCTAGTGGATATTCCGCGCATGTTCACTGATGAGCAGTACCAGAAGCAGAAGTTAAAAAATGTCAAAGATCCGTTGGTCCGTGACTTCTGGGAAAAGGAGATGGCCAAAACATCTGATTTTCATAAATCCGAAATGCTCGGTTACTTAATCAGTAAGGTCGGCCGCTTCGTGGAAAACACCATGATGCGTAACATCATCGGCCAACCGCATTCAGCCTTTGATTTCCGAAAAGTTATGGATGACCAAAAGGTCCTGCTGGTAAATCTTTCCAAGGGTAAGGTCGGTGAGATTAACAGCGATCTGCTCGGTATGATCATAGTTACCAAAATCCAGATGGGAGCGATGAGTCGGGCTGATGTCCCCGAAGATCAGCGCAAAGATTTTTATTTGATCATGGACGAGTTCCAAAATTTCGTGACAGAAAGTATTGCCGTGATTTTATCCGAAGCTAGGAAATATAAACTGTCGATGACGATGGCGCACCAGTACGTGGCCCAGCTGGCGGAAGAAAACGAAGCGGTCCGCGACGCTGTCTTCGGCAACGTCGGCTCCATGGTCGCCATGCGCGTGGGTGCGCCGGACGCAGAATTTTTGGAGAGTGAATTTGAACCAGTTTTCGATCGTAATGATCTCATGAATGTTGAGAAATTCAGCGGCTACGCCAAAATTATTATTGATAACAAACCAACCAAGCCTTTCAATATAAAATTGCCGCCACCGCCGGAAAAATCCAATCCCAAACAGGTTGATATCATCAAGCAGATTTCCCGTCTTAAATACGGCAAGGAAAGATCGCTGGTGGAGGCTGACATTGTGCGGCGCTTTGGTAAAAGCACCCCGGCTCGGGAAGCTGATACCGCGATGGGAAGTTTCCGTTAATTTAAGGCTGGTTGCCGCCTAGGCTCAGATATGCTAAACTAGCAAGGTCTATCTATTCGTAGGTAGGTAAATCAAAACACAAACCAAATATAAACATAAACAAAAATGGATGAGAAACTGGCGCTCGTGAAACAACGGCTGGAGAGCGCCGAAAAGAGCATTGCCTCGGCCAAGAAGCTGATGAGTGAAATCTTGTCAGGCCGGGGCAGCAGCGAGGCCCTGACAGCGGAAGACAAAGCCGCAGATCTGCAAACTGACCCGGAGGCTCGTGTCATTGAAGGAGTTTTTGACGGGGAAAGTATGGTTGGCCCGGACAAGCGTCGCTACCCGGTGCCCGCTAACTATGCCAGCAAATCAAAATTAGTAGAAGGGGATATTCTCAAGCTTGCCATCGGGAAAGACGGTAATTTTGTCTATAAGCAGATTGGTCCGGTTGACCGCAAGCGAGTGTCAGGTGAGCTGAAAAAGGAGCCCGGTGGCTCATTTGTGGTGAGCACTAAAAGCGGAGGCTATCGAGTTCTGCTGGCCAGTGTGACTTACTTCCAGGCGCAGGAGGGTGACGAAGTCACAATTGTAGTTCCCAAAAACAGTTCGGCGCAATGGGGGGCCGTGGAAAATGTCATCAGGCAGGGCAAAGTGCCTACCAAGGCTGAGTCTGAAAGTCAGGAAAAAGAACAGGCTATAAAAGATTTAGAAGATATGACCGCCGTCGAAGGATCCGATATGGATCAGCTAGACGAAATCGACGGTTTATCGGGGGTATAAAAATATGGAAACAACCAGCGTGGTCACAGTGAGCGAGCCACCCAAAGGCAGAACATTCAAGCAGGTTTTAAAGTTCATCGTCGTCGGTGTCCTAAACACTGTAGTAGACCTGGCAGTTTTGAATTTACTGATCTGGATAACTGATACCGGCCGGACTGGCTGGCAGTACACGCTTTTCAAAGCAATATCTTTTACGGTGGCGGTGATCAATAGTTACTATTTTAACCGTATCTGGGTATTTAGAGGTGAAGAGACGAAGCGAGTCGGGACTGAATTTACCAAGTTTATCGTTATCAGCGTGGTCGGAGCTTTCATCAATGTTGGTGTGGCCACCCTGGTAGTGACTTTCGAAGAAGGTATGGTAGGTTTCATTCACATGATTCCGCTGATCTCGCCGACCTATGACTGGTTTGTCACCACCTTGCAGGGATTCACTTCACCCGACTTTGCTGTCTGGCCCACTGTGGCGGCGCTATTTGGCACCCTGGCCGGCCTGGTCTGGAATTTCCTGGGTTACAAGTTCCTCGTTTTTACCGGCAAGAAGAAGAATCAATAATTACAGTGTTAGTATAAAAAGAAGGGGCGGGCACGGCTTGCCTCTTCTTGATTTCTGAAAAATGGCGTGATAAGCTGAGAACAGGAGAAATTATATCAATTAGAAATTTGCCTTTATGGCCATAGCTTTGTATAGAAAATACAGACCGCGAACTTTTGCGGAAGTTGTTTCTCAAGAGCACGTGAAAACAACGCTGCTGAACGCTGTTTCAGCGGGCCAGATTGGGCATGCCTATATTTTTGTAGGCGCCCGGGGTATCGGTAAAACTACCTTAGCTCGTTTATTTGCCAAGGCGGTTAATTGCCAGGATAAGTCAGGCCCCGAGCCGTGCGGCAAATGCGAGGCTTGTCAAGCGATCAGCGAGGGTAAAGCTCTGGATCTTATCGAAATTGACGCTGCTTCCAATCGCGGCATTGAAGAAATCAGGGAGCTTAGAGAAAAGGTCAAATTCACTCCTAGCCGGCTCAAGTACAAAGTTTTTATCATCGATGAAGTTCATATGCTCACCAAAGAGGCTTTCAACGCACTGCTAAAAACCTTAGAAGAACCGCCTGAACATGCCATTTTCTTACTTGCTACTACCGAACCGCATAAGGTGCTGGCGACAATTATGTCTCGCTGCCAAAGGTTTGATCTGAAAAAACTGACAGTACCGGAATTGGTCGGCTACCTGAAAAAAATCGCCAAATCCGAGGGTATCGAGATATCGCAGGAGGCTTTGGAACTAATTGCCCAGCAGTCCGACGGCTGTGCTCGGGATGCAGTTAGCTTGTTTACCCAGCTGGGAGCTTATGCCCAGGGAAAAATTGAGCAGGCGTTGGTTAAGGATGTGCTGGGAGTTACGGACCAGGCGGCGGTGGCCGATTTTGTCGGTAATATAATTGCTGCAGACAAGGCCAAGGGAATTGACCAGCTACGTGAACTGGTTGAGGGCGGATATGACCTGGAACAGTTCACCAAAAACTTAGTCGATTATCTTCGTAAAATACTGCTCGTTAACGCCGGAGCGGATGTTAATGATGTAATTTTGGCAGACCTGTCGTCGGAGCAGCTTGATAAGCTTCAGGAACAAGCCGGGCAGATTAGCCTGGGGCGGGCCATGCGGCTGATCAAGCTTTTTCTAAATGCTCAGGGAGAATTGGGGCAATCTGTCTATCCGCAATTGCCGCTGGAGCTGGCTTTCATAGAAGCAGTTGATCAGAATGGCGTTACCGCTGCTAAGACAGATAACAGCCCAAGTGCGCAAGCACCCCTGCCTGTCAAAAAAGCTAAGCTGAAAGAAAGAGTGGCCAAACCGGCACGAAAGGTAGTTAAAGCAGCTCAGAAAATTGTAAAGTCAACTCAGTCTGAGCAATCGGCTTCCTTGGAAAAAGTTAGCTCAAAGTGGGGGGAAGTTATCGAGGAAGTTATGCCCGTCAATCATTCCCTGGCTACTTTTTTACGGATGGGTGAGCTGAAGGGGGTAGAGGGCGAGCATGTTATGGTGGCTTTTAAATTCAGATTTCATAAAGAACAGGTGAGCGAGCACAAATACCGAAAGATTGTAGAAGAGGTGATGGAAAAAGTGTATGACCAGAAGTTGCTGCTACGCTGCCAGGTGGATGACAGCTTAGAAGCTGCTCCCGACACTCCCGCCAAAGAGCCGGTGGCTAATGTTAAAGAGGCTCCGGAAGATGTGGCCGAGATGGCCAAAAGTGTTTTCGGCGGAAAACTTGTCTAGAACGCAAAACGCAAAGCGCAAAACGTAAAATTACTCACGGCAATAGCCCATTTTGCGTTTTACATTTTGTGGTTTGCGTTATTTGTTTGTGCCCTGGGCTCGGGCATCGTCTAAGGGCCCACCTTCGCTTCTTGTCAATTTAAGAATTCTGAGCTCGGGGATCGTCTAATGGTAGGACACCTGGTTTTGGTCCAGGCAATCGGGGTTCGAGTCCCTGTCCCCGAGCTCAGAATTCATATTGATGGCAAGAAGCTACGGCGAGTAAATAGTACACCTGGTTTTGCCTGCCCGCCGCAGCCCCTTAGGGGCGTAGGTGGGGTCCAGGCAATCGGGGTTCGAGTCCCTGTCCCCGAGCTTAGGGCATGAGTGTTAGCTCACTTACCCAGCCTTTGTCGGAATTCACAAACTAAAATACAAAAACTATGTTAGCACTAATCGGCGTGGGAGCTTTTTTGGGTATCCTGCTCTTGTCCGTATTGATTGGCGGTTTCTTTGTCTGGCTCGGCGCCAAGCTGGCCCGGGTGGAGAAGGGAACCTTTGGTCGATCAATTCTGGCCGCTATTGCCGCGACGGTGGCTAGTGGCTTGGTCTCCTGGATATTCTCACTTTTCGGGGACGGAACCACGTGGGCCCTGATCGGCGGTATCGTCGGTTTCGTGGTAGTTCTCTGGGTATTCAAGTCAATGTTTGACACTTCCTGGGGCAAAGCTTTTCTGATCTGGCTATTCCAGCTGATTGCGATTGCCATTGCCTTGGTGATTGCGATTTTCACCTTTGCGGGGGCGCTGCTGGTTTAAACCTAAGCCCAAAAACAAGACAAATCCAAACTAAACCCAAACTCCAACCACGCATTTCGGTTGGAGTTTGGGTTTGATTTTATGCTTTGAGCTTCGATTAGATTTATACACATTGCATTTTCTGGACGGTTCCCTTAGTTTGAAATTGGAACTTTTACAGAAAGGAGGGCGATGTGCCCAAAAGAAAACCCAGGCCGGAGAGGGCTTGGCTGCGCTTCAGCTATTCGAAACTGCGGATTCTATTCAACTGCCCGTACCAGTTCCTGCACATGTACATCCTGTTTACTCCCAAGCCGAAACCTCCGATTTTGGCAGTCGGCTCCGCGCTTCACTACCTGGCTCACCTTTTCAACAAGGTCAACTACCAGTCAGCTGAATCGTTTGCCAGTGCCTGGCGAGGTTTCTGGACGGGTGTCCTCAAAGGCGAACACGGTCCCGGCTCATTCCGTGAACCGGCGGTACCCATCGGCTGGCGCTCGGAGGGTGAAGCCAATTCCTGGTACGGAAAGGGCTCTAGTATCTTGATCGGCTACTACCAGCGCCAGCAGGAACTGCGGGAATCCCTGGGCGAGGGGATTACGATCGGGGCTTTGTCTGAAAGGAGGATGGGTTGTCAGTGGCGTGGTCTGTCTCTGGTTGGCATCATGGACCGGATCGATGAGTATCCGGACTACGTTCGGATTATCGACCTCAAGATGGGTAAGGATGATCCAGTAGTGGTCGCAAGTTCCTTGCAGCCGCTTTTCTACCAAGTCGGCTACGAGAAACGGCTGCGCACGCAGGTTTTTGGTGGCAAACCCTTGCGGGAGTTTGCGACCGAGAATCTATTTACTGGTGAGCAGATGCCGGTGCCGGCAGCCGGCCCCGAGCAGCTGACAGCTTTTGCCAGATACCTCCACGAAGCCTCTATGTACATCCGGGCCATTCTCACCCAAGACAAAACTTGTCTGGCTAAGCTGGCTCACTTCCATCCTCGCGATACCAACGACTTTCAGTTCTATCCCAAACTTCCACGCGGGCTGCACTGTAAGTATTGCTCTTACACTGCTGAATGTGCTGCTTGGGAGCGAGATCACGGGCGGCCGCCGCGGGATCTCTGGGTAGAGCGGTTGGCTCAGTCGATGCAGGAGCCGGTTCCAACCCAGCAAACACTGCCGTTTGCTACCTAGGCGGGTTCTCGAATGAGAGCCCGCTTTTCTTGGTTAAAAAGTTATCCACACCCACCCCATTGACACCCCCTGGGGGTGTATGATAAGTTTGAAACATGCAAAAAACCAAGAAAACTGAGAAACAATTAATAAACAACGTTATCGGTCAGCTGAACGGAATTTCCCGGATGCTGGACGACGAAAAAGATTGCTTTGCAATTCTAACCCAGCTCAAAGCGGCTCGGGCTACCATCAATAAGCTGGTAGCCAAATTTTTGCAACTCAACCTGGATAGATGTATTATTAACGGGAAGAGAAGCAAAACTGAGTACGAACGGTTGGTCCAGGAACTTAGCAAGCAGCTTTGACGAATTACTAATTCATAATTTCTAAATTAACTATGGCAAAAGAAATCACAGACGACGGCTTTCAGTCCGACGTAATCGAAGCATCAAAAGAAAAACCCGTTTTAGTCGACTTCTGGGCGGCTTGGTGCGGTCCCTGTCGGGCAATGGCACCCATTCTTGATGAGGTCGCTGATGAACTTGGCGACTCGGCGGTTGTCGGCAAGCTAAATGTTGATGACAATCCAGAAATGGCGGCCGAACACGGTATCCAGAGTATTCCTACTATCAAAATTTTCCGCGACGGTGAAGTCGCCGGAGAGCTAATCGGCATGCAGTCGAAGGAAACTTTAGTAGCTAAGGTTAATGAACACAAATAAAATGGACGACCCCTTCGCTAACGCCAGTAAGCAACTAGAGGAAATTTCCGGTCTAATCGAGGTAGACCCCAATGTTTTAGTGAAATTACAAGAGCCGGAGAAGGTAATAACGCTGCGAGTCCCGGTTGAAATGGACAGTGGCGAAACTAAAGTGTTTACAGCCTGGCGAAGCCAGTTCAATTCTGCCCTGGGTCCATATAAAGGTGGTATCCGTTTTCACGAGCAAGTAAGCCTGGAAGAAGTCAAGGCGCTTTCGATGTGGATGACCTGGAAGACGGCCGTTCTGGATTTGCCTCTGGGCGGCGGTAAGGGGGGTATCAAAGTCAACCCTAAAAAGCTTTCCGAATCCGAATTAGAGAAGC
This sequence comes from uncultured Candidatus Saccharibacteria bacterium, assembly GCA_964559275.1. GTDB lineage: Bacteria > Patescibacteriota > CALEFQ01 > CALEFQ01 > CALEFQ01 > CAZLGC01. The sequence continues at coordinate 11,172 of CAZLGC010000001.1, read as the reverse complement.
TGGCCCGCGGCTATATGCGCGGCATCTACCGGGATATTGGACCTGGGGTTGATATACCAGCTCCGGACGTGAACACTGATCCGAAAATCATGGCTTGGATGAAGGACGAATACGAAAAACTAACCGGTTCCCCGGCTCCGGGTGTAATTACCGGTAAGCCGGTTGCGGATAAGGGTTCAAAAGGACGTGATATTGCGACCGCTCAGGGCGGTTTCTATGTCATGGAAAAAGTGATTGCCGCGCAAGGCATGGAAAAAGATGGTTTGCAGATCGCGATTCAGGGATATGGCAATGCCGGTGAAACTTTTGCTCGGCTAGCTAAGGAGGCTGGCTATAAAGTGGTGGCGGTGTCGGATTCCAAGGGCGGTATTTACAACGAATCCGGGCTAGATATTACGGCGGTAAGTGAGCATAAGAAGAAGACCGGCTCAGTCGTTGGATTGGACGGAACCGAGTCCGTCAGCAACGAGGATTTACTGGAACTGGCGGTTGATTTTCTGGTACCGGCGGCGCTGGAAGATCAAATTAATGAAGGCAATGCTAAAAAAATTAAAGCTTGTGCCATTTTGGAGTTGGCTAATGGCCCCGTAACGCCGGCGGCAGATGCGATTTTGGAAAAGCAAGGAACCTTGATTGTGCCGGATGTGCTCGCCAACGCCGGCGGGGTGACAGTTTCTTATTTTGAAATGGTTCAGAACAAGGATGATAAATACTGGAAACTGGCTGGCGTTTTAGCAAAGCTCAAAGAGAAGATGGATAAAGCAACGACAAAAGTCCTGCAAGCCAAAGATGAAATGAAGGTTTCGATGCGCATGGCAGCATATGCGCTGGCGGTCAAACGCGTCGCCGACGCCATGGAGTCCAAAGAGTAATTTTACAATTTTGTGTTACAAATATGCCCGAACTTCCCGAGGTTGAGACAATTAGGCGGGACCTGGCTACTAAGCTGGTGCGTAAAAAAATTACCGATGTCGTTGTGCGCAAGGACAAGATTGTCCGTGGCTCCACCGAAAAATTTAAAAAAGAGTTAGTCGGAAAGACTTTTTGGAAGATTGATCGTCGAGGAAAACTCCTTATCTTTGATATCACCAGAACAGATACTTTTCTGCTGGTGCACCTGAAGATGACCGGCCAGTTGATTTACCAAGCCCGGGGCAAGCGAGTGGCCGGCGGGCACCCCTGGCCGGCGCTGGATGTGAAACTACCGGACAAGCACACTCACATTATAATCACGTTTGCGGACAAGTCGAAGCTGTATTTCAATGATCTGCGTCAGTTCGGGTTCATGCAGCTGGTTGATGAGAAGCAAAAGGATTTGGTTATTGCCAAGTTCGGGATTGAGCCGCTGACTAAAGATTTTACTAAAGATAATTTCAGCAAAATCTTTAAAAATCGCCGTGCTCCTCTCAAAGCCGTGCTTTTAAACCAGAATCTAATCGCCGGGTTGGGTAATATCTATGCTGACGAAATCTGTTTTGCGGCCGGTGTCAGACCGACCCGTCGAGTTGATCGACTAACCAAGGCAGAGATAGATCGTCTGTATGGGGCCACCGAGCAGGTAATCCGTTGCGCAATCAAGTATCGCGGAACCACGTTTAGTAATTATGTCGATGCTCGTGGGGAGTCCGGTAACTTCGTTGCCAAGCTGATGGTGTACGGGCGGGGAGGAGAAAATTGTCGTAAATGCAACCAATTTAAGATAAAAAAGATTAAATCAGCCGGGCGGGGTACACACTACTGTCCCGGTTGCCAGAAATAAAATGGAAAATGAAACAGGGTTCCCTCTGTTGGGAGACAAATTTCCTAAGATGGAACTAAAAACTACGCACGGGCCGATGACTCTGCCCGATGACATGAAAGGTAAATGGGTGGTCTTGTTCAGTCATCCCGGTGATTTCACCCCGGTTTGCACTACCGAGTTTGTCGCTTTTGCTAAGATGGCTCCGCAGTTCAAGAAACTGAATACCAAGCTGATCGGTTTATCTGTTGATCAAGTCTTCTCGCATATCAAGTGGACAGAGTGGATCCACGATAAGCTTAAGGTGAAAATACCGTTTCCGATCATTGCTGATGAACAGGGAATGGTAGGTAAGAGGCTCGGTATGATTCACCCGGGTAAAGGTTCGGCGACAGTACGAGCAGTTTTCATCATCGACCCGAAGGGGGTGACGCGAATTGTAATCTATTACCCGCCGGAAGTAGGACGCAATATGGATGAAATTCTGCGGGCGGTCAAAGCGCTGCAGGTTTCTGATGCTAACAAAGTAGCAATGCCGGCCAACTGGCCGAAAAATCAACTGGTCAAAGACCACGTGATTATTCCGCCGGCCGGTGACGAAAAAACTGCAGCCCAGCGTCGGGGCAAGAAGGACTGCTATGACTGGTGGTTCTGTCACAAGAAGTTACCTAAATCAAAATAAAATGGCTAAAATCCGAGAGGTATATCGATGTAATTCCTGTGGCAATATTGTCGAGGTCTTGCATGGAGGTGCAGGTGAGCTGGTCTGTTGCGGCCAGCCAATGCAGCTGATGGAAGCTAACACAGTTGACGCCGCTGAAGAAAAACATGTCCCGGTTGTCGAGCCTTCAGATACCAGTGTTACGGTAAAAATCGGCTCCGAGCCTCATCCGATGACGGAAGAACACTATATCGAATGGATTGAAGTTCACGTTGACGGCAAGGTTTATCGCCAGGAACTGAAACCGGGTGATGAGCCCCAAGTAGAGTTTGCGGTGACGGGGGAGAACATCTCCGCTCGGGCTTACTGCAATCTGCACGGTCTCTGGCAAGCTTAGGCAAAGTTGTCGTTTCAAAATCGGGTGCGCCTCAGCGCACCCGATTTGATTGAATAAATCTTGATTTTTTGGCGTATTATGTTAAGATAGTCAAATTGCTATTTGCTATTAAATCTTTTAGTTATGAAGAAAAAGCCAGGTGAAAAACCGCAAGGTTTTGCCAAATGGACGCGGTTTTTTATTGATAAATATCGCATATCCATTCTTCTTATCATTGCTATCATTGTGGCCGGTGCCATGGGGGTGGCTGATATCCCTAAACAGGATTTTCCGGATATCCCCTCCAATATGGTGTTGGTTATGGCGACTTATCCCGGAGCTAGCTCCAGTGACGTTGAGCAGGATGTAATTATCCCGCTGGAAAATAAGCTCTCGGAAATGGAAAATGTTGAAACAATGCGTTCTAGTGCCGCTAATAATTTTGGCACTATTTTTATTGAATTTTCCGATTTCCAGAATTTGGATGAAAAGGTAGCCACCGCTGGTGACTTAGTCAAAGAGGCGTCGCTACCCGCCGATGCGGAGGCCAGTGCGGAGCAGATTGATGTCATGGGTCCAACCGTGGCTTATGCCATGACGAGTGAGGATAAGTCAATGACCGAGCTCCTGGAAATGACACCGGAGGTGGTGACTTATCTGGAATCCTCTTCGGATGAAATTAAGGAAGTGATGGTAATGCCGGAAGCGGAGATGGAGGTTGAGATCACGCTGGATTCCGAGAAAATGGCCCGGGCTCAGCTGACTAAGGACGTGGTTGTGGAAGCTGTCAAGGCCGCCACAACGACTCTGCCAGGCGGGTTCGTAACCACCGAAGACGATACCGAAAAACCGATTGCAATCAGCTCCCCGGTCACCAGCTTGAGTGATGTTCGGGATATTAAGATCGGGCCGGTTGAGCTGGATGACATCGCTGATGTCAGGCGTGTGCCAGTAGATAAGGAAGCTTATACCATAGCTGGTTATATCAATGGTGACGGCGAGGCTAAATCCAGTGAAGCGGTTTATCTAATGGCCTACAAGAAAAGTGATGGTGATGTCTTGCGTGTATCCGATTCGCTGGCCGCGGCAGTGGATGAGATTCATGAGCAAGGTATTGTGCCGGATGACGTTGAGCTGGAAAAAGCCTTTGATACCTCGCCTTATGTTCGCAGTTTGATCAGAGACCTGGCGGAAAATGGTATCATCGGCCTGGTCGTAATTTTGATTGTGCTGTTATTGTTTGTGAATCTAAGGGCCGGTTTGGTGGTAGCAATGATTATCCCGCTGGCTTTCTTGATTACCTGGTTTGTGCTGCCGCTATTGGGTTACACTCTCAACATCCTTACTCTGTTCTCGATGATTCTGGCTCTCGGTATCTTGGTTGATAACGCGATTGTAATTGCCGAAGGAATAATGGCTAACCTCGAGCGGGGTATGAAGAAGCGGGCGGCTACTCTTAAGGCGGTAAAAGATTTTGGCCCGGCAATTGCTACCGCGACTGTTACAACTATCATTGTTCTAATTCCGTATGCCATGATAGGCGGAATTATGGGCGAGTTTTTCAAATTCATTCCGATAACCTTGGTCATAATGCTGGTAGCCTCCTTCTTTCTGGCAATCAGCATTACCCCTTTGTTCAGTAAATGGCTGCTGAGAGAGGTGACATTGGATGAGAAGAGAAAGCGCCATCTGAAAAAATGGCAGCTGGCTTTGGTTCTGCCGGCGCTTGTCTTCTATGCCCAGCGGGCAATTGACTGGATAGTCGGTTGGTATAAGTGCCTGATGAAATCCATCCTCACGCACAAAAAGTGGATGGCGGTGGTAATGGTGGCGACATTAGTTATGGTGGGCTTGAGTTTCGGCTACTATCTGCCGCAGTTGGAATTTACTCAGTTTCCGGAAAACGACGGTGAGCAGTTGTCGGTAAGTGTTGATTTTCCTACCGGCACCAGCTTTGAAGATAAAAAAGATGTCTACGACAAAATTGGTGAAGAAATACTTGCGATTCCCTATTTCGAAACCTTCTTTTTCTACGAAGGGCAGTTTATGGTTTTTGTGAAAGAGCCGGCTGATCGTGGCGATGACCTGACTACTAATGATATCGCTGCGGATCTTAATGAAAAAATCAAGGATATCGGCCCAGACGACACCCTAATTGTCGCCCAGTCGCAAAGTTACGGTCCGCCGGCGGAGGAATTCGATGTGATTGTTGAATTTAGCTCTGCCGAGGGCGAAGCAATCAAAAAGGCGGTTGATGATGTAGCTGCTTTCGTCGGAGAAAAAGATGATATTGATCGTATTCAAAACGGCCCGGAAGAGTTACTAGTGCCGGCGGTTGAAGTTGAATTTGACGAAGAAAAACTGGCGACAGTTGCTGGTAGTCCGCTTGTCAGCTCGATGATTGTTAACTCCGTATTCTCGGAGACTGACGCCGGTAAAGTTATTATCCGCGAAGACGGAGTTTCGGATGAGGTGGTGGTCGTTTTTGACGAAGATGCCAAGGATTCAATTTCCGATCTGGAAAATGTCCTGGTTGCATCACCGACTGGCGGTCTACCGTTCCAATTGTCAGACGTTGCTGAGGTTAAGGAAGTTGACAGACTGGATTCTATTTCCCGTCTGGACGGCCAGCGGGTAGGTGCCTTCAAAACCAAATTGACGGACGAGGGAGATCCCGCTGCCCTGGAACAGGAAATTAAGGATTACCTTACCGCCGACAAGCTGAATGAGTTCGGCCTGGAACCGGATGATGTTCTCTATGGTGGTGAATTTGCCTCGGTCATGGAAACTTCCAGCAATCTTCAGGTTGTCTTCATTATCGCCCTTATCCTGGTCTACATCGTATTGGTTTACCAGTTCAATTCCTATGGCCAGCCGTTCTTTATCTTGATTACAGTGCCGCTGGCAATGATCGGTGTTTTCCCGGGATTGTATCTGACCAACAGCACACTCGATATGGTTTCCGGTCTGGGTATAATTGCCTTGATTGGAATTGTCGTTAATGATGCAATTGTATTTATCGACTACTTCAATCGCATCCGCCGCGAAAATCCTGACATGCCTTTGTCGCAGGCGTTGGTGGAAACCGGTCAGGCTCGTTTTAAGCCGATATTTACCACCTCAATTACAACTATCGGCGGGATTCTGCCGCTTACGATCAATGATCCGTTCTGGACCGGGCTAGGCACCTCAATTGTCTCCGGTTTGATCTTCTCCACGATCGGAACCCTGATTGTAGTTCCGACAATTATCTACCTTTTCTCGCGAAAAAAGAATAAGGGCAAGCCGTGGATTGAAATCAAAAACGGGATTGATGTGGCCAATGGCTGCAGGGTGAAATAATTGAGAGAAAAACCGGAAATTGCTATACTGATATAGCTAACCAGTAAAAGTAAAAACCTATGGATAAGTGCCAGAAGTGCGGCCAGGTATTATCGGAAGATAATAAATGCAGTTGCGGCGGCGACAAGTGCAAAGCTTGCTGTGACTGCGAATCTGGATGCCAGTGCGGTTGCCAGGACTAAGAAAAAAGCGGGGACTCATTACGGAGTCCCTGCTTTTTGGATATTTGCCGAGGCGCCGTTTTTTTACTACAATATAAACAGTTTGTTAATTTTAGGCACATGAAGTTTTGGGCTGTTCTTATTTGGATTGTAGTCATAATTGCTATCGCCGTACCGATTTTTCTGTATGGTGCTTTTGGGCGTCCCTGGCTGACGATGAACTGGCGCGATACTGTAGAAAACGGTACTGTCTCTGGGATTTTGCTCCGCAGCCAGACTTGGCGGGGGGAGATCCAAATTTCTGGCGATGTATATGTGGCCTGGTGGGCTAGGCTGCAGATTGAATCAGGAACAAGGGTTGTGATTGCAGCCACCGACGACCAACAGGCCGGCAGCGAACCGGCCCTTAACCCTGACGATGTCGTCGTCAATGATCCAACTAATTCCACTGATTACACTCGTAGCCACGTTGAAATCAAAGGGACAATCGTGGCCGAAGGAACGGCGGAGGAACCGATAATTTTCACTGTCACTGACCCGCCGACAGAATACGCAGCCTGGCAGGGTGTAGTTCTCCGAGACGGCAGTAAACTTAAACATGTTCAGATTGACAATGTCCAGAACGGAATAGTCACCAGTGCCCCTGTGTCGCTGGATAATGTAAATATCGAGCGGTGCTTGTGGAATTGTCTGTATGTGGGAAAGGAATCAGCTAACGTCATAAATTCGCGGTTTTCCCTGGCTTGGCATCAGGCTGTGCTGGTAGCCAGTGACGCTTCACCTTTTTTCAAAAATAATGAATTTGCCCGGTCTGCTATCGGGATGAAGCTAGTACAAGTAGCTAAGCCGGTGGTATTGCAAAACAGATTTATTGATAATGCGATTGCAGTTTATTTAGAAACTGCCGGAAAAGCTACTTTTGAAAACAATGCCCTTGAATCCCCGACCGGCCCGGCAGTATCTGGCGGTAGTTTTGAGGGTAATGTGATCTATCTAAATAACTGGAATCCGGGCAATGGGGAGAAGATAGAAGGGACTGATCTTATCAGCGACAAAATTTAAATAAACTGGGAGGGGTAATGAAGAGTTCAGGGAGGTTTGATTCGTCGTCAGCGGTCGGAAGTGAAATCTCCCGGCATCAGTCCGGTTCAGAAGCAGTTATGGATTTGGTTGGTATGGTCAGAGAGCTTTGGAAGGTTATCGAGGTTGAGCCGGTTTTCCGGCAACGTAATCATTTTCGGGGCTTTGCAGATCTGTCCGAGTGGGAAAAGGTAAAAACCATCATATCCGGTTCGCTGGGGGAACCGTGCTGCCGGGGAGAGGAATTGTGCTGGAACTGTTCTCGTTGCCTGGTTAAAATGTGCCAGGCAAAATATCGAGGCAAACTTGCCAGCCAGGTTGACTTCCGGAGTTTCTAGCTGGGGCCAGGAAGCCTGTCTTTGAGCGCCTTTGCGCTTAAATGAAGGCTTCTTTTTTTATCAGTGTCAAATCCATTTGACGGTTTTAGATAAAGGGCGTATTCTAAAAATAGAGTTACAACTAAATAATATGGGTAGAAAAACGGCAATAACGGTGTTTTCTGCGGCACTACTGGCCGTGGTGCCGGGGTTGGTGCGAGCCACAGAAGAGGTTCCGCTGGCGCCGCCGGCTGACTGGGAACCGACCGTAGTCGATTGGCGGATAGCAGTTATTGCAACAGCGGGCGTGATGATTTTTGCCATCGTGCTCGCCATAATTATCTCTCTGGGAAAGGGCCGCTCGGACGGATTCGGTATGCACCGATGACAGCTACAGGCTGTTTTTTTGTTGACAAATTCTATATATCCGTTAGTCTGTACTTACAACGGTCCGCCGCAGATACGAATGGTCATCCAGGCCAGGGAACCCTTCCTTTTCCCTAGGAGCGTCACGGGTATCCCTCCTTTCAAGTGGTTGGTGAATGCGATACACTGGTCTGCGGCGGACCGTTTTTTCTTATATGAAAACCCCTCGCACTCAGTCTGAGCGTGAGGGGTATTTGTTATCCGAAGGCGGCGGCGTCGACCTCGTCCAACGATGTGACCTGTTGGTGATGCGGCGAGGGTTCGCTTTGCCTGGAGAGGGGGCGTCTGATCTGAAAGGTCAGCACCTGTTCACTGGTGAGCCCGGCTTGTCGGATCCCGTCGAGGTTCATTGGCAGATCATCAACAAAGGCGACTCGGCCGTAACGTCGATACAGGTCCCTGATAATCATGGCCTTGCTGCCTCCTCGGGGCTCCACGGCGTGGAACTCGGAAAAGGGGAGATCGGCAATTTCCAGCTTTCGCATCTGGTGATTGCTGTCGGCTGCGGTTACGATAGCGACCGGAACCAGCCCTAGCCACCGTTCCAGATATTTCCGGCTATCCGGGTAAGGTGTGACGTTTCGCTCCTGGTAAGTTGTCAGCCGGGGGAGCAAGCCGGCAGAAAGTGGGTGCCCTGATTCTACCTCCAGTCGTTTGATTAGCCTGCCGAAGCTGAATCCAGGGCCGAAAGCGATCTCGCGGGTAATCTGCTCCGCCAGTTCATGTGTGAACCCCCACTCAGCTAGAATTTTGTAGAATCCAGCTCGGCCGTCCTTCAGATAGACCAGGGTATCATCCAGGTCCACCGCCATGCATTTTACCTCCATTTAAGACCTCCTTGGTTTGTTTCGGCTGAGTTTAGCATCAATTATCAAGAGAGTCAATCCCAAAAAGAAAAGGCCCCCTCACTCGAAGGCAGGGTGTCGAGTGAGGGGGCAGCGACCTCGTTGGGATGATCATGGTTACCTGGACGGTTGTCCGTGGCGGGCAACTGATGGTCACGAGGTCGCTTTGGTCCCGATGTGGGCGGAAGCTTTTCTCTTTGCTATTTCCTCCTTGATTACTTCCAAGCGAATCTCATCGCCGGGTACTACTGATGGATCGGATGTTGTTAGGATTTCATCCAATCGACTGGCAATTATCTCCAGACGGTCAGTTCCCATCTGGCGGGCAACGGAGCGGATGCTTCTCCGGATTACATCGGAATCTGATAAGTAGGACAAATACACCTCCTCGTTACAAGCCCGAAAGGATTTTAGCTCATATAGATAACAAAGTCAATGATACTTGCGGTGTGGAAAAGCCGTGACTCTGGAGAGTCACGGCTTTTAGGCGCTTCCTAGTCGCGCAGTGTCGACATAGACTGAACGAGAGCGCGGGCGACAGTTGGCGCCACCTCGATGGTGTTGACCTTGGCCCCGGTTGAACCTTCGTACTTACTGGCCAATCCGCGGGGACGAGTGTCTCCGAACCAGACGGAGTCAAACGGCGGATCTTCGCCGGGAGGGAACAGCACCAGTTTCCAGCCCGGGGTACAAACCGGGTGGGTGGCTACCAGGTGCAAACTAGCGACCCCGGCCTGGCGCAGATGTCTGGCCATGGTCTTGGAAGTTCCGCCGGTAGCGACTTCGTCTTCACGCATTACCAGGTGGCGTCCGGTAAACTCCTGCAGGCTGTCACTGGCCAGGATAATTTTCTGGTCAAGCTGCTCGTGCAGCGAGTCGGAAAGATCACTGGCCGCTAACATTTCTACCTTGCCATCCGGGCAGCGCTTTTTCGGGGTCAGCAGGACCTTGGTCTCCATGGCCTCGGCCAAGTTCAGGGCGCGCTCAGCTGAACCCAGATCGGGTGAGTAGATCCAGGGTTTTTCCAGGCATCCGTTTTCCCGAAAAAAACGTGTGAGCGTAGCTGCTACTTCCGGAGTCGGATCAGCCACGAATAACCTGATGCCGAAATCATCGCAGTATTTCCTGGTGTTGGGTAGGGAGTGAGGTTCACACACTACCAGGTTTTTCACTCGCCAGACAGCCAGTTCCCGTAGGAACCAGCGCAGCCGAGTGATCTCATGCGTTTTCTCCATCCGGTCTTGACGACGATACCGCATGAAGCTGAGCACCAGCGTCACCGACTTAGCTCCGAACTGATAGCACGCTTTCAGAAAATCGAACATCTGGTTTTCCTGCCGGTGCGTCAGTGGGCAAGCACAGATGATCGCATGATGATCTTTGATCACGGCTTGATCTTCCGGGAACGAAGCTGGCTCTCCGTCCGGGTGAGTGTTGTGTGAAAAATGTGAGAATTCCAGCCCCAATCCACTCTTGCTGTTCAGGGTCGCGATAACTTTTTTGTCGAAGTCATGGTGGTTGGTACCGCCATACACGACAAACCTATTTTGATTCAGCATATTTGCCTCCTTTTTTAAATCACCCCTCATGATATATTCCGAAAATATAATTGTCAACCACCCTTTGACCCATTCTGACGATAGGTATAAAATAGAGACAGAAGCTAGAAAAGTAACACCAAAACTATGAAAAAAGTGCTAATTGTGGGGCTCACAGCAGTGCTGACTTTGGCGATGTTGGGGTTCATGACCCCGAGCCAGGTCGAAGCCAGTGTCGCTCCGGAGAACCTCCGGGGACGGATTCTCCTCCAGGTAGAAGACAACGGCGAAGCCTGGTACATCAATCCGTCTGATGCCATGCGTTATTACCTGGGGCGGCCTCGGGACGCGTTTGACATCATGCGCCTGCTGGGTGTCGGTGCCAGCCATGCGGACATCGAGAGAATCCCTTCTGTTCTGCATGACAACAGTAGCCAGTCTTTCGCTGAAAAATGGAAGGGTTATATTATGCTCGATGTGGAATATGACGGCGAGGCCTGGTATATCAACCCGGCAAACTTGCTGGGATACTACCTCGGTCGACCGGCGGACGCGTTCGACATCATGCGCGGAACCGGGCTCGGTGCCAAGACGTCAATTATTATGGCGATTGACCCCAATATCCAGATTGGCGGTGTTCGGTTTGACGGTACTTACGCCAACGAGGTTGATGAGTTTGTAATGATCG